>JAUWGT010000166.1 GCA_030606265.1 Candidatus Stahliibacteriota bacterium
CCGCAAAAACGGCTCGCCGCCGGTTATGTTTGCAAAATTAAGCTGAGGTAACTTACTGAGCAGGTCAGCTTTGAATTCTTCATCACATTTGGTCGGGTGTTTCCAGATATGGCACATCTGGCATTTATTAGTGCATCGGTAAGTCGTGATTATTGCTGCTTCCATAAACTTATCCTCTCACGCCACGATATATCTTCATTAATCTGTCATAGTACTGAGCTGAATTAAAATTCCCGCGCACGAATCCCTGCGCTGTTTTTCCCATTTGAAAAAGCTCTCCTTTATTATTGATGCAATAAATCAGTTTCTCTTTTAAATCATCGATATCCCCAGGTTCAAAGACCAATCCAGTTTCATTATTCAAAACAAGTTCTGGGATACCTCCGATATTTGCGCCAATCACCGGAGTACCAAAGGAAAAAGCTTCAAGTACGGTGCGTGGGTTATTCTCATACCACTCTGATGGCACCACAACGACCAGTGCATTCCTTATCTCTGCGGTAAGTTCATTGCCGGCTTTGTACCCGAGAAAAAAAACATTGCGAATGTGTTCTGTTTTAACGTACTGCTTTAATGCATCCTCATACGGTCCAGTACCGAGGATTCTCAATTTAATATCCAATCCTCGCCCTGCTTGAATCAGCGTTTTTATGCCTTTTTCCGGAGATAAGCGACCAAAATACAATACTGTGTTGACTTTGGTTTTATGCGGCAATGCGGTGCCATTATCTTCTACGAAATTCGGCAGATGAATGATCTTTCTATTAAAACCCATGTCTTCTAATTTCTTTTTTAGAAACAGACTTGGTGATATGTATGTATCAATCGAATCATATATGCGTAACAATCTATGATGCAAGTACATTTCCAACATATTTATGAAACTCTTAACACGCGAATCTTTTGTACATTTGCTAATAAAGCACCAATAAAACTTCTTGTCTCTGCATCTTTCACATGGCTGTCCATGCAAGAGCATAGTATATGATGGGCACACCAGTTTATAATCACGTATCGTCATCACAACAGGTATATCATATTTTTTAAATACATCTAATATTGAAGGCGATATCTGATGTGCAAAGTTATTTAAGTGAACGACATCCGGTCTTTCTCGCTTCACTAACTTTTCTATTTTCTTTTTTGCCTCTAATGAATACAATATGTTCAAGGTGATCATTATTTTTTCTTTGATGCTGCCCGGCATATTCAAATCAACATGGGACACAAATAGCTCTTCATTTGGATAGGCAGGATTTGATGGGTGTTCCATACCCCAGTAGATAACCTTGTGGCTTTTAGCCGAGAGCAAGCGCCCGGTGTTCAACGTACTTATCGCACCACCACCCCTGGCGTAGAGAAATTTGTTGATGAGCAAAACCTTCATCACTTTATAAGAGCGCCACATACTCCCTTTCAAGAAGTTCGATACTTCTCTCTATGTGGAAATTCTCCACTAAGTTAGCGTACCCTTGAGCCGATAATCGCTCGTAGATTGTTCTATCTTCCAGCACTTCAACTGCCAGTTCCGCGAGCTTCTTATGGTCCCGTTTCTCAAGAAGCACACCACCTCCCATATCAATGATCTCTCTTGCACCACCTACGGCAAAGCCAACTACTGGAACTTTTGCTGCCATTGCTTCCAACACGGTAATTCCGAAGGATTCCCATTTTGATGTGAAAAGAAAAATATCGAAGATGCTTAGTAAATCCGACACATCTAAGCGATCGCCTAAGAACCGTATGTCGACGTCGTACTGCACAGCCATCTTCTCCAAGGTTGCACGCTTTTCCCCATCACCAACGATTAAAAAGACAATATCCTGGCGCATTCTCTGAACCTCACGTGCCACCTTTATGAAATCATCCACGCCCTTAGCTTCTACCAATCTACAAACGGTCCCTATCACGTTGTTCATCTCTGATATGCCGAATTTCGCTTTCAGCCTCTTTTTTTCCCCACTGTTCTTGTACATTTGTGGATCAATGCCAATACGAAATGTCGCGATCATCTCAAGATTTACATCGCAGTATTGCACTATCTTATTTCGCACGTAGTCCGAATTCGTCAGTATCAGATCGAAAAAGCGACAGAAGATCTTGTAGAACAGTACATCCCGCCACGGATTCGCCCCAATCAAATCGCCGCCATGCTCAAAATAGAGTTTTGGTGTATTACTAGATAAAAAAATGAGCAAGTTTGTCAAATAATTTCTAACGTGGCTGTGAATAACATGAGGTCTGAATTCATGGATCACTTTCAAAATCCGTGCACACGAACTCATCGAAAATCCTGATTTCATCCCAATAATATATATCTCTATACTATTCTTGGTCATCTGTTCGGCAATCGCACCACCCTTAGACAGAAAACACACTCTATGTTCAAATCTGCTCCTATTTGAATAAACAGTAATATCGCGAACAAATCTTTCTGCCCCGCCTGAACGGCCCGACCACAAAATGTGCAGGATTTTGATTCTCTCACGCACAATAGGCATGTAGCACCTGTTCTACGTTAATCTCCCTTTGAAATTCTCAAGTAGTATCTTGGATATATTAATGATCCTATTACCTATTTCACACCACTCTTTCCTTCTTATAAGATATTCGAAATTTTGTATGCGCTCAAACCACGGTATCATAAAATCTACCCATAAGGTTATGTAGCTCAACGGAATACTATGACGCTGTGCAATCATGCAGCGCTCAAGACGAATTTGCCTTTGGTTCATTCTCATAATGCGGGAACAAGGATGGATTCGGAAATATCCAAGAATTTCCTGCAAATGATGGAATTTCTTGCCCTGCTCAGCCATCCTCAAATACCAATCCCAATCACCGTATGTAGACACTGAGTTATCTATGAAAAGTCGATCATTTCGGATAACGGATTTCCGGATAAACGTAACACTCGGATTGGTATAGCAGTATCTTCTGAGCCACTTGTGTGAGAAATTTCTATTAAACACTATTCTCTTGAGTTTTCGTTTCACCATAAAACTGTAGTAATTTCCGTATACGATCTCAAATTCATAATTAGCATCAAATACTTTCATAACTTTTTCCAGCGTACGTTCCGTATAGATATCATCTGTATTTATCCATCCTAGAATATCACCACGTGCCATAAGAAAACCTTTGTTTACCGCATCGTACTGCCCCTCATCCTTTTGTGAATAGAATTTAAGACGCGGGTCATTCCCGTGCTTTCTGACTATTTCATGAGTACTATCAGTTGACCCGCCATCCATAATCAAATATTCTATGTTGTCATAGGTCTGATTGAGGACACTCAAAATCGTCTCCTCGATGTATCTACCCTGGTTTAGTGAGGGCGTTATTATTGAAACTAATGGCTTATTCATGTAAGCTGGTTTTTTTGAGGAAATTAGCATACGCACCAGCGAGTAGTGCAATTATGATGAAAAACTGATTATAGGTCTCGGTACCACCAACAATAAATGGAATGATGCTATATGCAATAAACATTAGTGCAAAGAGACCAACAATCTTGTAGTCTTGAAACCTATCTTGATTAAATAGTATGGCGGCTGCTTTTATGCACGCGATATAGATAAACATGAATGGTAATAGACCAACAATACCCTGGGTGTATAAGGTACCAAGGAAAAACCCATGCCCGCCAAACCGCAGGTTTTGTGCAAAGAAAAACTCAGGGGTACCAGATACCCTCCTCCCGATCTCAGTAGCACCAACCCCGACGCCGAATAAAATGTTCTGCCTAAACATATTCCAGTAGGTTGTGAACAGTTCGTAACGAAAAGAGGTAAGCCTATCAATGTCTGTCGAGAAATACATTATACGGCTTACATGTTTAGAAAATAAACCGATACTGGGCATCAGATAGAAAACAAAACCAGCAACCGTGAAAGCGACCAATAGGTGCTTCTTCTTGGTCAAGAATGCCCATGCAACAAGACCAACGAGCGTGCCAAAAAGAAAACTGCGGGTGGCACTCAAAATCAAACCGAGCGACAAAAAAACGAGCAAGACGATTTTCAGAACAGGTTTGATGCGCACCATACCTGATATCAATAAGAGAATACCAAAAGGCGTTATCCACAAAATATAACTCCTGACCGCTCCAGTGTATGGATCAACCACCTTTTTCCAAACACCGGTCAGTATCGTATCAGAAACAAGAACTCCATTCTCCTGAAGGCTTACTATCATTCTATAGAGCGGATCGATAAACGTCGTCAATATACCAATAGAAGTTATCACAAGCACCATCACGAACATCACCTTACTCAAGCGTCGGGTGAATGCGTGGTCGGTCTCAGCAAGGTAGGCTATTGAGAAAAACAATGAAAACATCAATAATTTCTCATAGTAGTATCTAATACCCCCCATTTCTTCGGCAATACCCGCCACTGAACTTGCGGGTAAGGGAAACCGCGCATAATTAA
>JAUWGT010000062.1 GCA_030606265.1 Candidatus Stahliibacteriota bacterium
GTATTGGCAAAGGTAAAACGCGTGAAGATCATGCTGATTTATTCAATCAGTTGATCGCTTGTTATGCACGAGGTAAAGAAGCTGCTGAACTATCTGTGATATTGGGTGAAGCAGCTCTGTCTGATCTAGACAGGATCTTTCTTAAATTTTCAAATCAGTTTGAAGAACGTTATATTTCTCAAAACGAAGACGAGGATAGAACGATCGAGCAAACTCTGGATCTCGGTTGGGAACTACTCCGTATGGTACCGCGGGTTGAAATGAAGAGAATAAGGGATGAATACTTACAGAGATATTATGATCACACAGATGACACAGAAAAATAGGGATGCACAGATGACACAGAAAAATAGGGATGCACAGATGACACAGAAAAATAGGGATGCACAGATGACACAGAAAAATAAGGATGCACAGATGACACAGAAAAATAAGGATGCACAGATGACACAGAAAAATAGGGATGCACAGATGACACAGACCACAGATGGAACACGATGATAATTTCCCCCACAAAGAGACTACATACAACATTATCGGTATTGCCATGAGAATCCATAGGGAATTGGGTTCTGGTTTCTTGGAAGCAGTCTATGAAGAAGCTTTGATCGCTGAATTTAATGAAAACAACATTTCTTACAGAAACCAAATCCCTCTCGAGATACATTATAAGAATACGAGACTAAAGAAAAAGTATCGTGCTGATTTCATAATAGATGGGGAAGTTCTTGTTGAAATAAAGAAAACAAAAGGCCTTACTAAAATAGATGAAATGCAAATGATAAACTATTTAAAGGCTTCGAACCTAAAAGTAGGGCTGTTATTGAATTTTGGTATGGGGAGCTTGCAATGGAAAAGGATGATATATTGAATAATCTGAGTAATCGATTTATCACAAAATCTGTGGAATCAGTGTCATGAAAATGGATATTCCACCGACCAGGATGCAGTTGCTGCGTTTGAAGCGGCGTAGTGTTATTGCCCGACGCGGTCACAAATTGCTCAAGGACAAACAAGATGAATTGATGCGCAGGATCCTTGAGCTTATTGCAAAAATTCGGGATTCCCGCTTGAAGATTGAACAGGAGTTGAAAAGGGCATTTGGTTATTTCTACTTTGCTTCAAGCAAGCAGTCTCCCAAAGCTATTGACGAAGCGCTTCTGGCAACAACCAAAGTCATTGATGTTGTCTATACCACAGAGCGTGTTCTCAATTTAAAAATCCCCAAGTTTAAACAAACGGTATCAGGTGGCTTGATTGGTTATAGTTTCATGACCACATCAGGTGATTTGGATCTTGCCCTTTTGAAGATCGACCAGCTCATTTCGAGGTTACTTGAACTTGCCGAGCTCGAAAAAACCCTGGAACTTCTGGCCGCAGAGATTGAGAAAACCCGTAGAAGAGTTAATGCATTAGAGTATATCCTCATACCTTCCATTGACGAGACGATCAAGTTCATTAAGCTGAAAATGTCAGAAATGGAGCGAGGTGATTTAACGCGCCTGATGAGAGTCAAGGAGATAGTGAGAGGGAAATAAGAAAGATGGCTTAAAGAGGGCGATAAAAAATAAATGGGAGATAATGTCAAATGCACAATCTCAAATCAATGTCAACCCGTCCCGACACGGAACGGATCGGGAAATCCAAATATCGAAATTTAGCATTTAAGCATTGGGATTTCAATTGATATTTGGACTTTGTAATTTGTCATTATAATTTAGGTATTTGATTTATTTTAGGAGGTATCATGATCGAAGGTTTAGTCAGTGTGTTGATTTTAGCTTTCCTTACCCTGATCTTTGGTTTAGTAAAGGATTGGCTTATTATTATTATCCCTCAGGTCATTTTAATCCTAGTTGTAATTTTTCTCCTGGTCCGTGTACGCGTAAAGATATCCAAAGCTGAAAAGGAGAAATTGAGATCAAAGATAGATGAATTGGAAACAAAGATCGGGACTTTAGGGTCAAAGGACACGTAAACCGGACTGAAAGCATAGCGACCGCGCTATAGAAATATCTTTATGTTATACAACCGTGATTTGATTTCATGAAGAAATTCCTCGGGATCAGTCTATTTGTTATCATCGCCGTTTTTTCGTATATCTTGGTGAGTACAACCGGGTTGAAATCTGATGGGTTAACGCTTGGTTTGATATCGGATAAATCAGATAAAACAAACGAGTGTTTTGATCGGTCATATATGCAGATATCAGATTCTTTATTGACAACATGGAATAGTCTATTTGACACATTGGGGATCAGCGGGAATCCTTTTGCGATGATGCTTTATTTCATTGAATATTTCAGAGCTATGGACCAAGAAGATAGTGATGAATGCTTTTTGCTGCAGGATGTGATTGCAAATAATGGCACCAATTTGATGAGTTCAGTGGTCGCTACGTGTGCCATCATGCAGAAAATGGAATGGGATTTTCAGGTCTTTTTTGATGAAAATGAGTATTACCTGGGTATAAACCTCACTGGAGATTGGCAGGTAAGAAAAGGTAACTGGGTTGAAAAAGATGGGAAAAGCTATTTCTTAAAAGAGTTTGATTACAAAACACCCGTGGGTGAGTTGGAGAGTGATAACCCTGCTTCAACGTATCAGTGCCTTAAGAGCTCTAAGGTGGATCTGAAACCAGTACCCTTGGTCAACAGCCTTCCAGTATTTCGCGGTTCTATTCATGAAAAACGATTAGTGTGGTTTTATAAAGATAAAAAGTATCATATTACGGCTGTAATTCCTCTCAGACAGGCTGAATATACCATGAATCTACCAGTCAGTCTTTTTGGTACTGTTGCATCGGGGGTTTACGAATTCAATAATATGGGTTTGATCGATAATTTGAAATATTTTGTTGGGGATTTTGGCGAATATGATCAAGTTAATTTTCTCTTTAAACTCAGCCAGTCGGAAAGCATTTTTGTTTACGATAATAAAAAGTCTATCAAAAGTATCACCAATCAATTAATCGAAGGACATAATGACTGTGATGGACGGAGTATTTTTCTTTACTGTCTGCTTGATGCAGTACTTGGCTATGACAGTGCAGATATGGTTTTTATCAATTGGCCAAATCATCTGGCGATCGGGTTGAAACCAAAGACCAGGATAGCTGAAGACATTTTGAAGGAACAAGATGCTATATGTATCGGTGATAAATACTACATACTTGATCCTGCTTATGTTGGCGATACATATTGGGGCAGCAAGATGAAACGGCTCTCAGATGAATGTGAGATAATTAAGTGACGGGGTTGAATCTTAAGGGCGTGTTGCCCAAATCCCTCTTTGTCATTGCGAACCTCGACCATTAAAAATAGTACTGGTCGGGGTGTGGCAATCTTATTATATTTCATGAAATTACGCAGTCTGTTCCGAACGCGGCGAGGAATCTCACTCCTTCCGCCATACAAAAAGGCGGACAGGCGTAATGACATTTTAGGACTCCACATCTCAGAATTCAGTTTCCATGAGCTTTTTAATCATATTACTTTTTGTGGTAATGCAAAAAAGTCGATCTTCGACTTCAGTTATTCGATAACCGGGGACCAGTCTGGAGCATTAGCCGTCACGCCATCAGTCAGCTTGCGTTCCCGGGAACCATCCCAGTTCATTGTATATAGTTCATATACGCCGGTCCGGTTTGATGTGAAAACGATGTGTAAGCCGTCAGGTGACCAAGACGGTTCTTCATTGTTCCCGTCATAAGTCAAACGGACGGGTGAAAAATCATAAGGGTCAGTAACGTATACTTGTTGTGAATGGTCGTTTTCCCTGGAAACATAGGCGATGATGTCGCCGCGCGGTGACCAGGCTGGTGAGGTATTATAGCTACCGTGGAACGTAAGCCGTCTCAGGTTGCCACCATGAATGTCCATCACATAGACTTGAGGATTGCCGGTTCGATCTGATACAAAGGCAATTTCCCGGCTATTTGGTGAGAAGGTAGGTGATGTATCAATCGCCCAGTTATAAGTAAGTCGATTTAGTTTCTTCGTAGCTAAGTCCAGGATGTATATTTCAGCATTACCATCTTTTGTTAAACTTAAACATATTTTCGAAGCATCGGGCGACCAGCAGGGAGCAAAATTCAACCCCTTAAATGAAGATATGATTTTAATTTCTTTCTTAACTAAATCGAACAGGTAAATGCATAGACTGTTTTTTGTGTGGGTTGAAAAAAGTATCCTTCTACTGTCTGGAGCCCAAGCTGGAAAAAGGTTAAAGCGACCGTTTTTGGTGAGCGGTGTGAAATTAAAACCATCGTAATCGACTATTGCCAGTTCCTTATTGCTACCAGTCCGATAGGAAAACACTATTTTGGTTGAGGCGATACCTTTTTCACCGATGATATATTCGATAACATCATCGGATATATCGTGGGCAGTTTTACGCAGTGCATCAGCGAGCGGGTAGTTTTGTTCGAATATCACCTCATGCGATGCAAAATCCTCGCAGACAATGGAAAGCTGCGTCATATCTGCTTTACCTCTTAGGAGAATCCCTTGACTATTAGAATCGCTGAGTGATGTAGTATCAGTAAAGACATCGAAATAAAGGGAATATTCAAGGTCCTTAGCAATAACAATCTCGACATTTCTCACTTTGGTCAATAATCCGTAAGATATTTCTGCGGTGGTGAAGGGTTCAATTACGAGGTTAGTCTTGCCGCCCCCATAATCAGTTAGACGGAGATAGATATCCTGACTATAAGCGAAATCGCTAATCGCAGACAACGAGAGAATCAAGGCCATTACATAGAAAAATCCTAATTTCAAAACTCTAAATACTAAATAATTTTTAAATCCTAAATCCAAATGTTTAAAACACTCCTGTTTCAATCCTTCCCATTGAGGAGGAGAGAGGTGGGCGTGTAAATGTTTAGAAGATTTGAATTTGATATTTTGAATTTGTTTAGGATTTCGTGCTTTGTATTTAGAGCTTATATATAAATTCACTGTGCGGTCAGGAATTCCAAATGAACCTTGAGATAGTCATCAGCAAATTCTTTGGGAAGCGGCGGTAACTTCTTGGCGAGAGTTACGGCGCGGATTGTAGTTTCGTTGTACATGTTATCACCAGAGCTCTCTTCCAATCGTACATTATAGATCTTGCCCTTTTTATCAACCTCGAAATATACCGTGCTTTTTAAAACGACATCTTGTCCCTGGTATGGGTTATGCCAGTTTTTGTTTATTTTATTTAAGAGGATATTCAGATAATATGAATAGGTGAAACCCCTGCCACTACCTGTATAAATCTTGGGTTTGATATCAGGTAACCCTTTTTTTATTATCTTTTTTGGTATTTCCGTCTTCTTTTTTTCTATCTTTACCGAAGATGTTTTTTCTTTTGGCGGTGCCTTTTCCTTGATTATTTCTTTCTTCTCTTCTTTCTTTATTTCTTCTTCTTGTACTGGTTCTTCGATGCTGAGTATCTTGGGTTGGGGCAAGGGAGCGATGCTTACCTTGTAGATCTCAACCTTGGGGATGGGCTTGACGCTGCGGCTCGCCAATAATAATACTGAGAAAAGCAAAAGATGTACGAAAGCAGATGCAAACTGAAATCGCTTCATTCCAGAGGTATATCAGCTATTAATCCTAATTCTCTAACGCCAGCTTTTCTCATTCTGCCGATGATATCTATTGCATAGCCATAATCGATCTTCTCGTCGGCGCGTAAATAAACAATAATACTGGGTGGTTTACTCTCCAGGTTTTTCTTCAATATACGCTCAAAGTCTTCAACGGCAACTTTTTCAGTATCGATGTAGATATCACCGGTATTCTTTATTGAAACAGTGATTCCTTCTTCATCATGTGGTAGCGAAGCATCGGTTCGCGGTAGATTAACATCAATACCAGGTGTCATCATGGGGGCGGTGATCATGAATATCACGAGCAATGTGATACTCACATCAGCCAGTGAGGTCATGTTCATCTCTGAAATTAAGCCTTTAGTTTTCACTGCTGAAAAAGTAATTCTTTACGAAGTTTAGCAAAAACCTCATTAATGAACTGATCTAACTCAGCTCCGTAGTTGTTGACGCGTGCCCTAAAAATATTATAGAAGATCAAAGCAGGTATGGCAACAAGAAGTCCGTAAACAGTTGTGATCAATGCGTCTGATATGCCTGGTGCAACAATAGTGATATGGGCTGAGCCGCGTAACCGGATGTCCAGGAATGCTTGCATGATGCCCCAAACAGTTCCCAGTAACCCAAGGAAAGGACTGACGCTGACAAACGTACCGAGTGCAGGTAACGATTTTTCTAGTTCAGCAATTTCACTGATCTTAATGCGATCCATTGCCAATCGTATATTGTCCGAGAGTTCTTCCATTGCTAGTCCAGGTGCACCATGTGGAGTCTGTTCTGATGACGTAATTCTTCTTCCAACCTTCAACCTTCCGAATTCTTCTAAGCCATTTTTTAGAATTCTACCGTATGGATTGTCATTTAGCAAAGGACCCATGTTTTTTAATTCTTTAGTATGTTGATGAAAACGATAAGTGGACATGAACCGTTTACTCATCTTTTTGATTTTTGAAAAATCGAAGAGTTTCTTCAAAAATATAGCCCAGGACCATATTGAAAAAATGGCAAGTATCGCCATTATGGTTTGGGCAGCAAGACTTGAGTCCAGGAATGTTCTAAAGATATTCATACATTACTTCGTAATGTTAGATTCAAACAGATAACCGCGGATGCATACAGATGGTTGGTATCATTACTTCGTAATTTTATCTTTGGCTAAGGCGGCTTCAGCAGAATTCGGAAAATTCTTTACTATTTGATTGTAGTAGTATTTTGCACTCTTCAAGTCGCCTGTTTCTTCATAGACAATCGCGATTTTATAAAGTGCAGTTGGTCGTTTGTTACTGGTTGGATAGCGTTTTATCATTTCATTGAAGATATCCACAGCACGTTGGCTCTTACCCATGGCAGCGTAGGACTCGCCTATCCAATAAAGAGCATTATCAGATAAAGGGGAATCGGGCGATACTTTCAAGTAGTTTTCAAATCCGCTTATTGCTTCGCTGTAATTGCCTTTTACATAATTGAGATAAGATGATTCATATATCATCCGTGCTTCTGGGCTGATTCTTGAGATGTCTTCAGAATCCACTGGTACGCCACGTCTTGGTCCAATCCTTTCATATATGCGCGTCAATTGCAATTCCGTATCACCGAGTCGCGAATTGAGCATTTCTATTTTATCACTGAGTTCATTGGATTTAGTGTAGAAATCAATACGTAAATGGCTTATTTCTTCATTTTGATACTCAAGCATACTGTCGAATTTTGCAGTATAGTATTTCAGGCTATCCAATTGCCAGTTGAAATTATTAAATCTGGTGCGGTTAAAACAACCGCAAATAACGAGGCAGAATAGCAGAAAACCTATTTTCCTGGGTAAGCTAAGGTTCAGGTTCTTCAGTTTTACACCGTTACAAGGAAAAGCGAATTATCTTCTTTAAAAAATGCCGCGCTTTTTATGGCGAAGTTTCCTATGGCGTTTACTCAACGACGAATTCACTACGCCGATTGCGTTCAAGGTCAGCTCGATCCAGAGGTCTTTCTTCACCGTAACTTACAGTGGTAAGTCGGTCCGGTGTAATCCCCAACATCAATAAGTAATCACGCGTAGCTTTGGCGCGGCGTTCACCTAATGCCAAGTTATACTCAGCCGTGCCTATTTCGCAGCAATGGCCTTCGATAAGCGTCCTAACCTCAGGATAAATCCCGAGCATTTCTGAATTCTTTTGGAGAACTTCTACAGCATCAGCGCGGAGATCTGATTTGTTAAAATCAAAGAAGACAGTTCCTAACACAAACGCAGGTCTTACTGGTTCTACGGGAATTTCAACGGGAATTTCAACCTCTTCAAACGGTATTTCTTCCTCGACCGGGATCTCTTCAACGGGTTGGACTACCTGTTTTTTTGCACAACCCAGGCAAAGCACGAGGACTAATAATACTGGCATTGTTAGTTTAAAATAGCGCATAATACCTCCATTTTTCTTAATTATAGTTATAATTATAATACTGTCAAGGACGGGACAATTGCTGTGAGTAATTCCTTGCTTGATTCACAAATGTTTCAAGGCGCATTGAGTCAACGGCATGGTCTAATCCGTCGAGTGAGAGCACAAAAAGTGGGAAGTTTGGATATTTGTCTTTTATCCTTTTATAAAGCGTGGTTACGATATTACCGGGCATACATGTGAAGGGCATAGCATTTACTGCTCCAGAAAAATTATCGTGGATGTACTCAATTGTTTTACCAACCGTCAATATTGTTTCACCTTCGAATGAGACGTGGATGTATTGTCCAGCAAGGTTCAATAAAGTGATAAGATCTGCTTCTGGATTCAACCCTAAAACCTTATATATCTTTGTCTGACGCCATTTCATATATCGGTCAAATAGCTTGGTAAAAATCACTCTACGATACTGGTTGAACCACCGGCAGTTCATTACTCTTGTGAAGTTCGTATAGAAAATCCATTCACCGATTGAAGGCAGTGCCACTTCGCAACCCAGTTCCTCGAGCTTCTGAATTAAAAAATTGTTGCTGAATTTCTGAGACCGTACATATATTTCACCTACAATACCGATTTTTGGTTTAATTATGTCCCGGTCGATACTTATGGCATCGAGTTCTTTGCGTACGCGTTTGAGAAACGGTAATACCGGCTTGCCGTCTTCTAGCAAGGTGCAGATGGTGTCAAGGGCATTGCTATAGACCTTATCAGTTTCACCAACCTTCTTTTCATAGGGTCTAATCATGCGCACTTTGGTTTCCATTCCGTCGACTACGCACATGCCCTCCCAGGCTGAAATGAGAAAGCCGAGCCCTATTGTTCCCAGGTCATCGAAAAAACTCGGTCCTTGATTTGGAGCGTATATTGGTATCTCAGATAATCCCATATCGTCGAGGATTATTCTGTGGAGCTTATAATACTGCCCGAAACGACACGGACCAGAACCCTGGGCCATAAAAAAAGCACTCTTTTCGGGTTTGAAATCCGGTTCATTTATTTTCTTAACCATATCGCCAGCCGTGATAATAGCTGGCAAGCATTCTTTTCCTGATGTAAATTGGCGACCGATGATCACTGATTCTTCATCGGGTGTTGGTAAGACCCTTGCATCAATGCCGGCGTACCGCATTGCCGCGGCAAAAACTTTAGCAGTATCACACATATCAGGTATATATATGGTTCTATCCTTACGGACTTCGCTTTTTGCCGTTATTTTTCTTGATATACCTAGATTCTTTGCTCCCTTGATGCTATCATTGAATGCTTCACATCTTGTGATAAATCCAGCATCGCCTGAGTGCTCATCGATTTCAATGAGGAGAAATGGTTTCTCACCGAGTTTTTCCTTGAAGAAACGCGTTAAAAAAGAGTCCGGTCCGCAAGCAAAATTAGAAAGATAGACAGCGAATAATTTTTCGTTCTTGTTGATGGTCTCGGCAGCTCCTAAGATACGTTGACCATAGTGCCAATACATATTGTAAAAATCTTCCTTGAGAGCTTGATAGTCTATTGGTATGAAATCAATAGGTAGGGCCTGTACACCGAGATCTCTAATTTTCTTGGGGATGTCCAGGTTCAACCCAAGGTCATAGCCATTATAGGGTCTTGAGCAAACAACAAAAGCAACGTCTTTGGTGTCAGCCAATGCCTGCTGTCCTAAATCAGTGATCTTTTCGCGTATTTTTTCATAATGGGCAGTTGCCAGGTTTATCGCATTCTTCACTTGTCTTGCAGTTTTACCAAATTGCCTGCCGAATTCAATAAGTGATTCTTCAACACCATCTTTACCGCGGTCAAAATAAATACTCGGTGAAAGAACCTTGATCTTACTGGCAAAGATTGCTTTTGCCATATAGGGAATAGTCTGCACATAGGGGCAGACAAAACATCGGGTAAATTCTGCATCTTTTGGTTGCATAGAAATGATGCTGGGCAGGAAGATTTGATCGACCCCTTTGTTCAATAGATTACGGATATGCCCGAGCGCAACCTTTACTGGCAAACATGTATCGGCGACCGAAACTTCGGCGCCGCTTTCAATGATCTTACGGTTTGTCGGTTCTGAAAGGATTGGTTTAAAGCCGAGGGTGGTGAGGAATCTGTAGAAAAAAGGAAAAAGTTCATAGAATCCCAGGCAGCGCGGTATGCCAATCTCAATACCTTCTATATCTTCTGTTTTGAAGAAAATCTCATTACGCAATCTAAAATAATCAGGTAGTTTAGATGTTGTTTTCTTTTTTTCTTCATATCTTTCACAACGACCGCCATAAAATATCGGATTTTCGCCTTTGATAACGATCTTATTTAATTCACATTCATTACTACAATGTTTACATACAAAGGATTCTGAAGTGTATTGTCGGGAGGCAAGATCAAGCCCTCGGAATTTTGTCTTTTTAAGGTTTGCTTCACGGGCAAGCAGCGCAATGCCAATGGCACCGGTTATGTCGTAGTTGGTCGGCACCGTGATTTTTTTCTTTAAAACCTGTTCAAAAGCTGAAACAACGGTTTTGTTCGCCGCAACACCACCCTGAAAGAATATTCTATTACCGATCCGTTTGCCATTAACAACGCGATTGATGTAGTTGAAAACAATAGAGTAACCGAGTCCAGCAAGGAGGTTTTCTCGTTCTGTGGTATCGCTTTGGTGGTGGATTACCTCAGAGCCAATGAATACAGTACAGCGGTCGCCGAGATTTATCGGTGATCTGGCACGAAGCGCTATATCACCGAATTCTTCAAGTTCAATACCGAGCACTTCTGCCTGTTCTTCTAAGAAAGAACCTGTACCAGCGGCACAGACCTTATTCATTTCAAAATCAACGATTGTCTTGTTGCGCAGGCTGATGTATTTTGAATCCTGTCCGCCGATCTCAAAGATCGTATCAACTGTTGGATCTATTTCAATGGCAGCTCTTGCCTGGGCAGTTATTTCGTTTTTTACAATATCGGCGCCGATGAATTCACCGATCAAATAACGACCAGAACCAGTCGTGCCAACACCGGCGATCTCGACTTTAGTGCCGATTTCTTTTGCCAATTCTTTTAAACCTTGAAGTACAATATCTATGGGTCGTCCTTGTGTCCACATGTATCTGCGGGCAAGGACATTTCCCTTATTATCAACGAGAACCAAGTTTGTCGATATCGAACCAACATCAACACCGAGGTATGTTTTTGTCTTACGGGTTGGTGATACGAACTTAGTTGTGGGCTGCCATTTTTCATAACCATCCAAGGGTGCCAATCGTTTGATAACCCGGGGTTGGGTAAGCCATTGTTCAAAAGCTTTAAGACCCTTGAATTTTTTTGTGCCATCAGTTTTTCTTGTACTGAGCACTGCGCCGATTGCCCCGATGCAATTGTAGTTTTTTGGGATAATAAGGTCACCTGGAGATATATTGAGGATTTCCTGGAATGCTCTGATCATCCCCAGGTTTGCAGCCACGCCACCGACAAATGCAACGGGCTTTGATATTGTTTTACCTTTTGCAATAACACTTTTGAAATTACGAGCCAGAGCAAAACAAAGTCCAGACATCAGATCTTCGGGTTTTGTACCTATCTGCTGGAGATGGATCATGTCGCTTTTTGCGAATACTGAACATCGACCCGCAATCCTTGCAGGATTTTTTGAACGCAGAGCAACTTTGCCAAAATCTTCAACATTAAAACATAATCTGCGTGCTTGTTGGTCAAGGAAGATACCCGTGCCCGCCGCGCATATCGTATTCGAAGCGAAATCCTTGATTATTTTATTGCTTAAATTTATCAACTTAGAATCTTCACCACCAATCTCAATTATCGAACGTATTTCAGGATGGAAATAGACTACGCCCTGGGTTGTAGCTTCGACTTCATTAATATAAGCAGCGCCGAGTATAGCATACAATTGTTTAGCACAACTGCCGGTTATTACAAGCCGATCAACCTCAGTGAATGTTTTTAGAGTCTTGAGGAGTAGATTATACGGTTTGCCGTGGTGTTTTATGTACTTTGTTCTTATGAGTTTTTCATCAATGAATTCAGCAAACTTCAGACTCACTGACCCGATATCAATACCGTATTCGTACATTTGATTATTTATGGAGCATAATAAAAACCAAGGGATATGTGGTAATCTACTGTCTGTTCCTCGCTATTTTCATCCCGAGCCTGGATATTCGCGGTGAATTCCGGGGTCAGTCTGAATTTTGTCAATTTTAATTCTACACCACCGCCCACGATCAACTTGCCATTCGTTGTTGATCCATCGATGGGTGTATCAACCGCAGTGCCATTATTGAATTCGAACCTGTCCGTACCCTTAAATTGTATATTAAATCCAATACCAAGTCCTATATACGGTGAAATCAAAGGTAACATACCAGGTTTCAAAGATAAAAAGATCGGAAAATATAGATTGCTGTAAGAATACGTGCGTCTACCAAGAACCTCATCGCGGGTATAATTAGTCGATCTGAACTGCGGCACCATATCAATCGCAACCAAATTAATGATATCAGTCCCCATGCCAAAGCCAAAATGCATTCCGGTTCCTGAAAATGTGTTGGCATTGCCACCTGGGTCATATGTGCAGATATTGAGCCCGAGTTTTACCCCGACCCTTGTGCTGATCGGACTACCGAGACATTGACCATAACTATATACGGCAAGGAAAACAATCAGCAATGCAATTTTTTTCATGTATTCTCCAAGATGAGTATTATACTTTGATTTGAGGAAAAGTCAACCATTTTTCACTCGTTATTGCGATTTCCATACACCCCCTCTCCTTTTTCCTCTCCCCCTGTAAGGGGGAGAGGGTAAGAGCTTGCCCCGTACTCGATACGGGGGTGAGGGGGAACTTCCTTCATTGTACTCGCAATGACATCCTCTTTCATTGGTCATTGCGAGCGTTAGCGAAGCAATCTCTGGTAATACTATGGTCATAGAGATTGCTTCGTCCCCTTCGACAAGCTCAGGATTCTCGCAATGATCTGGGAGAGAATATCCTCATTTGTAGTTGTCTCAGCCTGAGGCAGACAGGTGATTTATCAGACACGATCGGTCAATTGCCCAATGAATTGGGCGACTACCAGGAGGCAAATGAGCGTAAAGAGTGGAGAGTATGGCGTAAGGCGACTACCAGAAGCCAAATAGAGAGTAGAGAGTAAGGAGTAGGGCGTCCCGGTGAAGATATGAAACGGGGAATACACTCTGTTGGAGACACGTTTCGCTGCAGACACACTTCGTTGAAGACATGTCGCTTTGCTCCTGAATCAGCCCGATGAATCGGGCAACTACCAGGAATCAAGAACCAAATCCCAAGAACCAAGTTCCAAATAGCTTAATAACTTATCGAAGATCTCATCTACCCCGTCGTATTTTGAAGTTTTGAGATTCAGAACATCTGAACTTCTTAGCTTTATAAGTTCATCTTTTCCCAGTTAACTAAAGGTTCTAATTCTGACAAATTTCAGAGTTTTCAATTGCGGATTACATCTAACAAAAAAGGCGGGCAAAGCCCGCCTTTTTCTACTAGATCGTTCATTAATTAATGTTCTAGAATACGCAGACCCTGAACTGGCTGGAAAGCAACTCGAACTTCAACT
>JAUWGT010000099.1 GCA_030606265.1 Candidatus Stahliibacteriota bacterium
ACCTTTTCTTTCAACTGGCGAAGGATAGATATAGCAAATGCCGAGTAGACCACTGGGTGTCTGTGGGTCAACTAATGTACCATCATAATAGCCCCAGTTCTTAGGTGAATTCATGAAGCCACTCCACGATACATCAGTACCCGGGAAATCCCAGATATAGAGGGTGCCAAAGTTACTACCACAAGCCAATTCCAAATCGCCATCATCATCGAGATCAAAAACAACCCCTGGTGATGAGAAACCTTTTTCACCAAAGAGCGGTGAAAAAGGAAACTCATTATTCCGGTCATTGATTATCTTCAATTGACCAAAACCGAATGAATCCACAGTCCCTAATCCGTAGGTGATCTCTTTTTTATTGTCGCCGTCGAAATCCGCCGCAAGAATCGGATAGAAGACATTGGCATCGCTGTAAATAGGAAAGTTATTCTCCGATGTACCATTGCGATTAGTTACATAGAGTGTTTTGCTGGAATTAGCCATTATGATTTCCAGGTACCCGTCATTGTCTATATCAGCTAAGGCAGGTGTCATAAAAAATGTTGTATCAATCAGAATATCAAACCATTGTTCTAAGGTATCTTCGCCATAAATGTATATCGTACCGTAGCCATTGATTATCACAGCTTCAGGGTTACCATCCCGGTCCATATCACCACAGACTGGTGAGGCAAATGTCAACATATTGTGTTCTGACTCGGTGAATTCTTTGACAATACCGTCTTTATCAATGATCCAAAATCTACCGTCTGAACCGAGTACCCCGATTTGTTTCTGTTCTATATTGAAAACACAGGGTGTTGAAAGGAGCCAGGTACTCAATGAGATGGGGAAGTTCTGGATATTTGTGCCGGTTGAATCGAGGCAATACAGGTTATAGTCTTTACTACCCACGATGATCTCGTCGCGACCATCATTGTTAATATCGAAGATAAGTGGTGCACCGAGGATTTCATCGCCGGCATTGAATGAGAAACCCGGCAACGTATCCACAGTCAGACCGCTCAGACACATGAGTTCTTTGTCACGTGCAAAAATAATATCATCAGCACCATCATTGTTTATGTCGCCGATAGCCAGAAAAGTGGTAATAGTATTGAACCGTGAATAGAAACCATACATTGTACCATCATGGTTATAACAGAATATGCCACCGATCTCGGTGGCGACAACTACTTCTTTGTCTCCATTACCATCCAGATCTCCATAGCTAACTGATTTCACAGGTTGGTTGTATTGAGCTTGTACTGGGAAGCCATCCTGGTAAAGGTCAAAATCAATTGATACATCCATGAGCGTATCAAGACCCGATTCGACTTTGAAACTGGCTAATGATTTACCATAGTAGGAATCAGAATTCGGTTTGCTAAACGGACCAAATACGAAATTCGCCATACCACTGTCATCGACAAAAAATGCATCGTACTTAGAACCAAAGTACTCGAGCGAATCGCCGTACCACCATTCATCAAAATGCTGGATGCCGTCAGCTTCTTCTAAATCAATGCCTTTGTGTTTAGGGTCTATTTGGATTATATTGTAACCTGAATCATTCCACACGCTGATAACTTCATCATCAATATGCCATACCAGGATGCCGCTGCCCGGCAAGAAGAAATCGTATTCTCCGTAGTCAACTGAGATAACGACACCATCTTCGACATCAACAATAATAGTATCTTTTTGTTTGATATCCTGCTGCCGGTTTTCAATGAGGAAGAATTCAGTTGACGAGATCGGTACCTTGACCATGGTCTGGCCCGCAAGACTGTACTGGTTTGTGTCGATTGCCGAGGCTCGTATCGTTACTAAGGTATCCGGGTTAGTCACCACGACCGGGTTTACCCAACCCCGATCATACCTGCACCAAGCACTGAGATTCGTCGGTATGATACCTTCTGGTGCACCAGCCCGCGGATCACCGGCCCAGCCGCCCGTACACATTAAGTCCCAGGCGCCAACGCCATTTGACCAGCCAGTGACGTCATACAGGTCAGGCAGATCCAGGGTATGACCAAATTCGTGGATGATAGTTCCTGCAATACCGACCATATATTCATCGACTCTTGCCATCTCCGAGTTGATGGCGGCTCCCCATATTGTGTCAGTTCCTGCATTGGCAAGGATATACGGGATACCTAAATAGTACTCCAAAGCGCCCGAAGGTATTGTTGCGGCTGGAAGATCACGAAACCGCCAGAAGTTCAAACTCGTTTGGAAAAGGCATCCGGCGTGGAAAACCACGATTTTATCGTAATTGGAAAAATCTATTGTTGGATCTTGGTCTGCTTGGGCAATTGCATCAACGAGCACTCTGATCAAACCCATTTCCATGCCATAGGTATTGAAGTAGACAAAGCCAGTGCTTGGATCATAATGGTCATATCCAGAATAAAATGCCATCTTGTGGGGTAGTTGATAAGATGCGGTTTGTGCATCAGGTTTTACTGTGGCAGTGACCTCGACGTTGCCAAATGTATTGCTTTTGTAATAGTTGCTTAAGAATTGCATTTGCCGCTCAAAATATGTTTTATCGTGCGGTCGGTCATAATAAAGACCGTCTTCAGGTACACCAAAGCCTTCCAAGTCCATTTTCCCATTACCAGTAGTCAGGGAATCAGTATCTTCAACAAACTCAACCTTCAGGACAAGGACATTAAGGATTGATTTTCCCGTGCTGGCTTTTGGTTTATCCACGCTGAATTCTCTGAATAGCCTCAGTGGTTGGTAGCGATGTACAGGCATTGATTGGGTACTTATTTCGCCAACCAGTTTCAACATGAAGTTAGGCTTAGGCGGATTCTGGGGTATATGGGTTTGCATATTTCTTACAAGGGTCAAACGCTCGCCAGAGCCCAGACTGATAAGTAAAATTAGGGCAAAGATTCTCTTCAAATGAGCCTCCATAATTTTGGTTTGGAGAGGATTAGAATTGATATGATAATGAGAATTTCCGGTTTGTCGTATTGAAGTCGTATATTGCTTGATCAACTCCTACATCGAGGGAAAAACCACCAGCACGAACCCCACCACCAAATGTGAAACCTTTTCTTTCACCTTCTGTGTCGAGGAAGTATCCCCCACTAAGCTTGATGAATTTATAGTACTCTATTTCAAGACCAAATGCTTTCCATGCTTCTTCGAACTCGTAACTCAAATTTTCAAAAAAGCTATTATCATCTTGTGCAAACATACCGACCAATATTTTTGTTACATCTGCAGTAAGTGATACCCGAAATATCTTAGAATTAACCGGACTAAATTGGAAACCGGCACGGAACGTATAGGGTAGAGGATCGGATGAGCCACTCTCGGAATAGCTTATGTCAGGACCGATATTCTGAAGTGCAGCAGCGACCGAGAGGAATCCAAATGGTTTATACAGGATACCAGTATCAAAAGCATAGGTTAGACCGGTGCCGCCCTGTTCAATACCCAATTCAGGCATTTTCTCAAATACCCAATTAGGTACCAGGTATGAGTATATAACTTTCCACCCTAAACCTAATCCCAATTTTGAAGTAAGCGTGAATCCGTAATTCAATCCCACGGCGATATCAAAAGTTGTGTATTCGCCGAGGTATATCCCTTCGTTATTTGTAACCTGGGTCTTGCCCGTGGTCAGATAAATTATGGACAAGCCAAAAGTACCTTTTTTATAAGGTTTGGTAACACCCAAATACTCATAGTACATATCAGGGTGAAGTCCGGGTAGCCAATTGGCATGCTGGAGTGTAACAGTTGTTTTGTCAATGAAGCTGAGTCCGGCTTGATTATAATAGCATGCAGTTGCGTCCTCGACGACTGCAGCATACGCACCGCTTAGCGCGGTGGGTCGTGCGCCGGGCCAGATCATCAAAAAAACTGCCCCTGGACGTTGAGCACCAAACAATAGAGTGCTCAGTAAAATCAAAAAGAGACCAACTCTGTGCATATAAAACCTCCGTAAATTAGACAGCCCAATTATAACTAGGTTAATAGAATTGTCAAGATAGTTTAGAACCTTATTCTATATTGGTACTGAAGACTATATTCACCATCCTCATCGCGTCTAATGATGATTTCATTTTTATCGTCGATAAAGTATTCAACATCAAATTCGTTTGACATAGAAGTAATGTCATAGGTATAAGTCACAAACAGGTTTTTTGATACATACTTCCCGACACTTAATTTTGTTTTGCTCTCCGGTTCAAAAAATGGCGTTTCAATCCGGACGTAGTCGAGGCCAGTATACCTACGAATGCGTCTTGATACATCGCCTTCAAGCCAAGAAAGAATGCTGTGGGGCAGCACTTTTTCAACATAGTCGCCTTGTTTTATTTGCTCTAACTCACGCCAGGAAATATTGAGATTCAAGTAAGTTAGAATGTCCTGCTCGCTATAATAGGCGGGTTCAGAAAAGAATTCAAATATCGGTTCTGACATGGGGCCAAAACAGTGCAATTTGATCACTATCCATTCACCTGTTTCAGGGTGTTTTTCGCGTGTATTCATTTCTGCCCAGACGTCCAATTCACCATCTATTTGCTCTTCAGGTATGAAGGTGATTTGTCCGTGGGTAATGGAAAGGACGTGGTTTAACCAATAGAAGTTACCGCGCCGTGTTTCCAATCTGCCGGAAAGGCAAATCGGTCCTTGTTCTTTTAGGAAATAGAGTTCGCCACCGAGTTCAATATCTGCTTCACGATTCCTCAACCAGATATTTCTGTCACCTTTGATTCTGATATTCATGGTCCATGTGTCAAGCGCCGCGGTTTCTCCTTCCTCGATTTGCATGCCGAATTCCAATGGGACAATTGCTTGTTTAACAGTAATATTGCCGTTGTAATAGTTGATTTTGTCTTTCATGCCAAAGGAGAAATTACCACTGCCCACACCATAAGCAAATGGTTGGTACTGGAATGGCGCATCTTTGAAACTGACATCGAACTTGAGGTTTTCAACTTTGAAATGAGGTTCCAGCTTTATATACCCACCGGCAGTGGCATCAGCCATTTTTGAGCTCAGCCGGTATGAGTGTCCTAATGCGCTTACCTTAGCCTTGGCAGTTTCAAAAAATATCATATTTTTATCAAGCCTTATTTTGCTATTAACTGAATCTATGTGCGCGGCTATTATATCAACACCAAAAGAGCCGTTCTTTATTTCTCCGGAACCAGTGAATTTGAAGTCCTCAATATTCCCTTCCAAGGTTACATCTGCGTAAATTAGACCAGCGGGTTTTATCAGGATGTTATTTAGAAAAGGGAAAATCCAGATACCGACATCTTCTACTTTGGCGTGGATGAATGATTTGTCGAACGATAGCGTTGCTTCTACATGAACCCGTTGATTTTTTTCATCGAGCACAGTCAATGATTCAACTACGACCTTGTTATTTACGTATTCGCCACAGGCTCGCAGTGTACCGTTTTTCAAATCAATAAAATCGATGTCCTGGGCGTCAATCGTGAATTTATTGTTTTTGAAGGAGAGGTCTACAGTTCCTTTTATGGGCTCATGTAAACCTAATAATGTAGCTAAGTCTGCTATGCTACCATTGGATAAGTCAAGGCTTAGAGGTTGTAGATTTGCTTCCAACTGTCCACCTATGAAAGTGAGATTGATTTCGCCGATATCTTTATTGAGTAGGTCAAAGGAAATCGGCGCGCGGTTTGTTGTCTCAACACCATTGTATTTAAGAAAAAAATCAGTAATCTTGCCTTTTAATTCTGCATCTATCACCGTGCTGATCGCTACTTCGTTGTTTTGATCGTGGACTTTGATATTCATCGTGCTGTCATTTGAAGAGAGGGTGAATATTTCAAGATATTTCTCTTTGTAAGACGGTTGTTCAAGAACCAGTTTCAGGTATCCAGAACGATCCGGGAACTGAAAATCACCGCTCTTCAGGGTGAAATTTTTTGCTCCGAATCCTTCAACCAAAATATCAGTACCGGTTATATCGGCGGTAACTGTGGTACCAATCAGGTTTTTGAATTTACCCCGTAATGCACATGTCCCGTTCAGTTTTCCTTGTACTGACGCAAATTGCGCAAAGCGTCCGATTTCAAAATCAGCAAATATGATTTCGAGGTCATGTTTAGGGTAAAGGTCTCCGTGGACCGCAAGCGACTTTTTGCCTTCTTCTATGAAAAGCGAGTCGAGAGTGATTTGTGAGCCTGTTGTTGAACCGAACAACATTAGCGAGTCTATATCCAAGCCGTGTTCAGCTGGCGAACGGAGAAAACCGATTATACTCTTGTTTCGGTAACCCAAGTAACCACTGACAAGAATTGGCGATTCGGTCTTAAGGAGGTGTGATGCGTTGACCTCTTTGAATTCAGCTTCAAAACCCCAATGTTCAGTATTGAAAAATTTAACTTGGGCAAAGATATAACCGTCCCACAATTTACCGTCAAAAATGTTTACCCAGAGGGTGTCTGCGAAGACATTTGTTTCGAAATCAAAAGAATCGATTGGATAAACACCTTTGGCAGTACCGTGAATATTAGGCAATAGTTTGTTGTTACGGTATTCAAGTTTGCCAGTGAAGTCAACCGTACCTTGGTAGATATTGAACTGCTCGATATCAATTTTTGATTTTGTAAATTCAAGGTGCGTTTCGTTGTCGATAAATGAGTACGTGCCTTTACCCTGGAGCATCAAACCCTTTCCTTTTATTCTGAACTTCTTGGCATCTATTCCGTTATTGTTTATGATGAGATCAAGGTTGGCGCTCGTTATGGTGAGTGGATAGCCTTTAACTTGAAATGAGAGGTTTATGGTGTTCATGTAGATCTTGCCAGCAACGAGATCAACAAAGATAAGACCTGAAATACGTTCAACCACTTGGGTGTTTGTGTTTACATAGATAACCTTACCATTTCTTAGATTTAACCTTAAGCCAAGAGTAATACGGGGTAGGCTAAAACCACCCCCGTTACTTTCAAGACCGGGTTTTTTCTTCAGCACAACATGTGGTTCAACGAGATTTATCTCGAACAAATTTGGTAGTCTAAGTAGCGAAGGATGGAATCTGAATGCGACGGAGGCACTTTTTCCATAGATGCTGTCAGTTGGTGATAGTCTAACGCAGTAATCATCGATTCGAAAACCTTGGAAGACATTGCCGGATATTTTCTCGTACTCAATGTCGATATGGGTGGTTTTTTCAATGAAGTCTATTGTTAGCTCAGTGAAATTTATCGCTTTAAGCACAACCACCGCGGTTATTAAAAACAGGATCACAATTGATGGGAGGACTATTTTCTTCATGATCTTAGAAAATATGGTATATACCCAAATAGAATTCAGGGTCTTTATTCGAATTTTCATCTTTATCCATTAGCGGGAAACCTATGTCGCCGCGTACTGGACCTATCGGCGTGTAATAGCGCAAGCCGAATCCTGCGCCAGCTTTCAAATAGTCATTGTTTAGGTGCTCAAACTCGTTGTTGATATATCCGATATCAAAGAATCCAACAACGCCAAAATTCCATGGCAGTCCAATACGGTATTCAATATTATAATTAAGAAGGACATTCCCATACCTTTCATCAGCAAGCGTATCAGGTCCAATAGAGCGTTCTGGATAACCCCTCAAAGAGTACTGACCGCCCAGGTAGTATTTCTGGTGCACTGAGATACCATTCCTGGGGATGATAAAACCTGCTTTTAGGCGTTGGGCTAAGGTGTTTTTGAACAGAGGCAAGAATAGTCTGTTTTCCATTTCCAGACGCCAAAAATCGTTGTTTCCGCCAAATACACCACCGGCATATTCGATGAGCGGAACTGTGTAAAAACCTTTCTTTGGATTGAAGAATTCATTCCGAAAATCAATCATGACCTGAAATTTTATACTGTTTGTAATGTCTTTTAACGAATCTGGGAATGTAAAATGAGGTTTTGGACCGAGGAGAACAAATTTGTACTGGTTAGCGATGCTGACCTGTATATTGTCAGATATCAGTCTGGATATCCGTAATTCATTACCGCGTGTTTGTCTCGTAAAATCCTCGGTTTCTTCAAACCAGAGAAAGGGTAGATCTGAGACCGTGAGTTTCAAGGGTGTAAGATAGGGGATGGTGTATCTCCCTTCTAACTTTAGTTCCCATTCTCCGTCTACGTTTGTTTTGAAAGATGGTTTAAAGTGGTAACGGTGTCCTTGGTTAAAAAGATTAAGCTCCTCAACACCGATCGATATAAGAAAACTTAAAGGTATCGCCATGCCGATACCAAAATTCAGAATGCGTGATTTCAGTTCTCTAACCGTAAAAACAAGGTCAATGCTGTCTGGTTCTTGTTTGACTAATTCGGTATTCACCGTACTGAAGAAGCCAACGCTGTATATGCGGCGTTGGCTTCTTATGAGTTTGGATTTACTGAATATATCGCCTTGTTTGAACTTGATTTCACGGCGGACGATTTTGGTATTACATTTTTTCAAACCCTCGACTTCAACATTTCGTATGTAATAGAGGTGACCTTTATCAATCGTAAGTTCAACGATTCCAGAGTCCGGCATCAAAGATGATTTGACTTCAGCATAAGGATAACCGCGATCCATGTAATTGACTGCAATAGCTTTTTCAGTATGCATGATCTTAGTATTAATGAAGAAATCTTGGATTTTTATTTCGTATAAGGATTCGAGTTTTTTGATCTCCTTTGGTTCTACCCCCTTTAACACTATTTTTTTTATTCTTGGACGTTTCC
>JAUWGT010000089.1 GCA_030606265.1 Candidatus Stahliibacteriota bacterium
TCGGTTACGTTCTTGTTGAAACTGCAATCGGTCCTGGGTCTAGGGTTATTGATGTGGGTACTGGCAGCGGGGCTTTAGCTATGGTGCTGGCTAAGCTTGTCGCGCCTGATGGTATGGTTTTTTCATACGAGCGACGCGAAGAATTCATCGAGAATGCCAAACACAACATTGAACGAGCAGGCTGTTTGCGAAATGTCAAGTTCCATTGTCGTGATGTCGCCACAGAAGGTTTCACTGAACAGGCTATTGATGCAGTTTTCCTTGATGTAGCTGAACCATGGGCGATTGTACTTAAGGCAGCTGATGCATTGAAAGGCGGTCATTATCTTGTTTCCTGGAGCCCTAATGTTGAACAAGTGAAAAGGACCGTTGATGTTCTGAGAGAGAATCAGTTTATACGCGTACGCGTGAGCGAAATACTTGAACGTGAAATCCTGGTGCGCCAGCAGGGCGTTCGCCCCAAAGAACGAGGCATTACGCACACCGCGTACCTTGTTAGAGCACAGAAAATAGTCCCGCAAAGCGGGAAGTAACTAAGTAACTAGGTAATTACTTAATCACTCAATTACCAATTACTGCTGTTTTACTTCAGATATGCCAGTGGATCTACAGGCTTACCGTTCTTACGTAATTCAAAATGCAACATTGGTCCGGATAACGAACCACTTTCACCGATCCGCCCGAGAATTCTGCCTTCAGATATTTCTTGGCCAACTTTGACGAGCATCTCGGCAAGGTGTCCGTATAATGAATAGTAACCATCCATGTGGTCGATGAGCACCAGATTACCATATCCCATAAAGCGATCCGCGTACACCACTTTACCGGGTGCTACAGAGTGCACATTATCACCGTAACTGGCGCTGATGTCGATGCCATTATTCTTGGTTTTTGTGTTGTACTTAGGGTGAATTATCTTACCGAATTTCGTTACAACACTGCCCCGACACGGCCAGGGTAAGGTGCCCATTTTCTTTTCAACGTATTTTTGTGAGCTTTTTGCTTTAGCTCTTTGCTTTTCGAGCGCAACAATTAATTCTTCGAGTTTGCGCTGGGCACTTTTCAGTTCCTTTTCGAGTTGTTTTTTTCTATTTTCTTCTTTGGCTACCTGATTGAGGATATCTTTTTTCTTCTTTCTCTCATTGCCAAGAAGCGATAACTCACTTTCTTTTTCCGATTTCCTTTGCTCAAGAATGTCTATTAATTCCTCTCTCATTTCTTTATCAGTAAGATAGCGTTCCCAATCAGCCTTGAATTCAAAGAAAGCCTGCTGATCGTCCTTGGCAAGGATCTGGAGATAGTATGACGATGAAAGGATTTGGGGTAGTGATTTTGAGGAAAGGAGAATTTCCAGTTTGTAGAACGGTGTCCACTTATAAAGTCGGATGAGTCGTTGGCGCAGATCATCCACGCGTAGTTTCATTTTGGATTCCAGTTTGGCAATCCCTTTAGATAGCTCGTAGACATTTTCTTTTTCTCGACTCTCTTGAGAAGTTAGTTCATCGATGTATTCAATTGTTAGATTAATACCTTCATCGATCTTCCCGATGTGAGTAAGGGTACCGACTTTCTGTTTTTCTAATTGCCTTATTTCTTTTCTGACGGTGGTAAGTTTTACCTTTAAACCATCTAATTCTTTTTGCTTTTCAGGGATCTGCATGACCAGACATAGGAAAATTATTACGAGCTTCATTTTAGAAACCTACGTAAGGCAAGGCTTGACCCAATGATGCCGAATATGATACCGCATAGTATGGAACCAAGGAAAAAGTACCCCTGCGGAAAATAGATATCACTCAGGAAAGAGACAGCGACCCGTTTGGTAATAACGGTCAAGACAAATGCAATAAAACCACCCATGATGCCTTGTGTAATACCTTCAAATGTGAACGGGATAGCAATGAACGTATTAGAGGCACCGACAAGTCTCATAATGTCAATCTCGGTGGCGCGTGCAAATATTGTTAGCTTTATTGTCTGAAAAATTACGAAAACGACAGAAAAAATTATAATCAGCAGCAACGCGATATCAAAGGTGGTTATCACACCCGTTATTTTTTTCAACTGGTCAACGAGTTCTCCACCATAGATCGTTTCCCGAATACCTCTAAGGAGCATTACTTTGTCGCTGATTTCCTCAAGACCTCGGGCATTTCGGAATTTGGCGAGTAGTTTTATGCGTAGGGATGCGGGTAGCGGGTTACTTTCAAATACACGGAGAACTTCTTCTGTTTCTTTTAATTCAGCCTGCAAATCTTTGAGCGCTTGAGCAGAAGAAACATATATGACATCACGCACACCATTGATTTTCATAATATTAGATTCGAGTGCTTCATAATCGGCATTTTGCTCAAGAAAAGCTATTATTTCAATTTTCTCATCGAGGATATTGAGAAAATGATATAAATTGACGGTTACAAAGGCAAACAACGACAAGAGAAAAAGCGATATTGAGGTAACGAGCAGAGACATGATGAACAATGAAGCATTTCTTGTTATGGTCCGAACACCTTCCCGTATTCCTATTCTTAGTGACATTTTTATTCGTCGGAGGCGAGCTTACCGTCCTCGATACGGAGCATCCTTTTTTTAACCTTTCTTATAAGCTTCAGATTGTGTGTTGCCATGAGAACGGTTGTGCCTTTGTAATTGATATCGAGTAGGACGTCAATTATTTCCTGGGAGCTTTTTTCATCGAGATTACCAGTTGGTTCGTCGGCAAGGAGTATATAAGGGTCTCGAACCAGGGCTCGGGCAATGGCGACCTTTTGCTGTTCACCGCCTGATAATTGGTAGGGAAATGAGAATTTTTTGTGACTGAGACGTAGATAGGTCAATATTTCCAACATCTGTTTTCTCAAGTCACGTGGCTGTGTATTAGTTACTTCAAGGGCAAAGGCGACATTTTCTTCCAGGGTGCGATCTTGAAGCAATTTGAAGTCCTGAAATATCACGCCGATTTTTCTGCGTAATTTGGGGATATTTTTTTTCTTCAGCAACCTAAGGTTTTGGTCTAATACCTTTATTGTACCTTTGGTTGGTTCTTCATCCTTGTAGATCATTTTCAAGAGAGTACTTTTGCCTGCACCGGTTTTACCGTTGATAAAGACGAATTCACCCTTTTCAATGAAGAACGAAATGTCTTGTAATGCTACCCAATCTTTCTGATAGACTTTGGTAACATTATCGAAAGTTATCATCTAATCAATCATAGTCATAATTCCCAATCTGTCAACGACTGGAATTCGAATCGTTGAGTCATTGAATTATTAGAATGAATCGGTAGATAAACGTATACGTGAAGAACCTCCTTACATCTCCTGAAATTCTATCTGTAAATTTCCTTGAATATCTTGACTCTATTATGAATTATTGCTATAATACGAGGTGAAGGTTGTCGCGGTAAATCGCAAAGCAAAACATGACTACATGGTGCTTGATACTTATGAAGCAGGCATCGTACTGTGCGGTGGTGAGGTAAAATCGCTGCGTCAGGGTAATGTTTCAATGAGCGATGCCTATGGTGAGGTAATCAACAGCGAAGTTTTCATATTCAATTTACATATCTCAGCGTATAAACACACTACGGTAGGCAAATCTGATCCTAAGCGGAAGCGCAAGCTTCTTCTCAACAAAAGAGAGATTAAAAAGGTATTTGGTTTAGTCCATCAACGCGGGAACACTTTGATACCGCTAAAGATGTATTTTAACGACCGTGGTTTTGCTAAGATTACGCTTGGTGCGTGTCGCCGTAAACGTATCTACGACAAGAAAGAGAAAATTCTAAAGCGAGAAATTGAGCGGAAAGTTGCTCAAGTAAAAAGGGCAGCGCGATGACCCTTATTCTATTATCGATTTTCTCACTCCTTCCTCATCACTATGAAGTCGCATACGAAGATACAAGCATAGATATCGAGACCAAACGTGTGGAATTCCAGGATTATTTGCCATTGAAACCGATTGCTGGTCTGCTCGGTCTGCATTATGTACAAGATAATACCACACAAAGATTATTACTCAGTACTGGCGAGCGTAAACTTCTTGTTATCGGTGATATAGCTACAATGATGTGCAATGGCGTAGCCAAGAACCTTGTTTTTCCACCTCTTTATATAGGTGGCGACATTTATTTCCCGACAAATGAAATAATCCCTACCTTAGGTGGAATTTTTGACAAGCTGATATTTATCAAGGAGATCAAAGAAGCACCATTTATCAATAATATAAGCCTTACGACAAGAGGCGATTCGACAGTTTTGAGATTTGATTGGCAAAAGGTAATAGATTTTGATGTTCGATATCTAGTGAAAAAAGTGGTGGTGGAGATCGATGGACAGTACAAAAAAACTGGTGGGCTCAAGCCGGTTGGTTCGATCAAGTCAGCAAAAGTGTCGCGTTTTAACACCTATACAAGCTTGGAATTTGAAGTTGAAGATATCAATGCCTATTTGGAAAGAGGGAAAGAAGTTATTCTATACCGCAAGATCAGCAAACAAGTGCAGTTGATCGTCATTGACGCGGGGCACGGTGGCGTTGACCCCGGTGCGGTCGGTAAAAAGGGGTTGTATGAGAAGGATGCGAATCTCGATATCGCAAAATTCTTGCGTACTTATATTACTGATTCACTCAAGATCAAAATCATCATGACCAGAGAAAAAGATAAATATCTTTCGCTGAAAGCGCGGACTAGTATCGCCAATCGCAATAGTGCTGATCTGTTCATTAGTATCCACTGCAATGCATCGGGCAAGACTGCTAAAATGACTGGTTTTGAAACCTATTTTCTTTCTGAGGCGCGGACCACTGAAGCCCGTGCTGTTGCCATGAGGGAAAATGCGTCGCTCAAGTTTGATGGTGTGGAGCCTACAAATATCATAGAAGAGATTCTGGTGGATCTTGTGCAGACAGCGTATCTTGAAGAATCAAATAAATTTGCCGAGTACATTCAGGACCACGCAAAAAAACAATTGTCTGTCCCTTCACGCGGGGTCAAGCAAGCTGGGTTTTATGTTTTACGTGGAGCATACATGCCGGCAGTCCTGGTTGAATGTGCCTTTGTGTCAAATCTGGCGGAAGAAAAATTGCTGAAGCAGAAGTCATTCAAGAAAAAGCTTGCCTACTGTATTTATAGTGGTATCAAAGATTATATCGAGGATTATGAGAGGAGACTGAACAATTGAATAGTAACCCGATCGGCATATTCGATTCCGGTATCGGCGGGCTGACCGTAGTTAGGGAAATACGCCGGATTTTACCAAATGAGAATATCGTTTATCTAGGAGATACAGCGCGGCTACCTTATGGAACGAAATCAGTCGATGCTATTATGCAGTACTCTCTGGAGAACGCTGATTTTCTCATTTCGAGGGGAGCAAAACTTATCGTCATTGCGTGTTATTCATCTACTTCAGTTGCTTTTGATATCATAGAGAAACATCTTTCCGTGCCGGTGATCGGTGTAATTCAGCCCGGTGTTGAAAGGGCAATTGAATTAACCAAGAACGGAAAAATCGGTGTTATTGGGACAAGCCTGACAATATACAGTGGTGCTTATGAAAAAGCTTTTCGCCGAACAAATGAGCGGTGTGAGGTTTTAGGCAAGGCATGTCCATTATTCGTTTCGCTCGTTGAAGAGGGTTGGCTTGACCATCCGGCGACAGAACTCATTGCCCAGACATATCTTCGACCATTCAAAGAAGATAATGTCGATACCATTCTTTTGGGCTGTACACACTTTCCTTTATTAATGGAGGTTTTTCGGAAAATCATGGGAAGCGTTAATTATGTAGATGCCTCCAGGGAGGTGGGCACCAAGGTAGCGGAAGAATTGGAAAGATTGGCTCTCGAACACGGAGAACCAGGCGGCGACCTGGCGATTTACCTGACTGATCTGTCAATGAATTTCAAAGATATCGGTGAGCGCTTCTTGGGTGAACCGATGAGAAATTTTTCGAGGGTGTCTTTGAAGGGGAAATGAGAAATAATAAAACAGGAGAAAATAACAAGGGAGAAGTTCAAATGTCAAATATCAAATGTCAATTGAAATCCCAATACATAATGTCAAATTTTGAATTTTGTTACTTGGATTTTAGCAATGGTCCACGTCCTTCACAGATGAGCGGGATTGCTTTGGCAGTGATTCAGCAGTTCTTCCCGTTCTCTTCGAGCCTTCTTGGCTATGGAGTTTAAATGAGAATTGACGGTAGAGAACCTGGTCAATTACGAGATGTCAAGGTTGAACTCGATTACCTCGAGTACCCTGCAGGTTCGTGCATGATTTCCTTTGGTAAGACAAAGGTGCTCTGCGCGGTCAATATAGAAAACAAAGTTCCTCAATTTCTAGTTGGACAGGGTAGAGGTTGGCTTACTGCTGAATATTCAATGCTCCCTGCCTCCACTAAAGAAAGGACCAGACGTGAAGCAAAGGTGGGTAGGTTAGACGGTCGCACTCAAGAAATCAGACGGCTCATCGGTCGTTCTCTGCGACCTGTCTTTGACCTTGGTTTAGTTGGTGAAAAAACCTTTATTATTGACTGCGATGTTATTCAGGCTGACGGTGGAACAAGAACCGCGGCAATCAATGGAGCCTTTCTTGCTCTCTATAGTGCAGTGGAGAAAATGATGGTCAATAAGGAATTTTCTGCTTTTCCGATAACTGATTTTGTTGGCGCAGTGAGCGTAGGGATTGTTAATGGTGAAATACTGCTCGATCTATGCTATGAAGAGGATTGCGAAGCAGAAATAGACATGAATATTGTTATGAGTGGCCGGGGCAGATTGATCGAAGTCCAAGCAACTGCTGAGCACTTTCCAGTCGACCGCACTGAATTCGACAAGATGATCGATCTAGGTGGACATGGTATAGAGCAACTTGTTGACTTGGAGAAAAAGCTCCTTGGCAGAAGTCAGATATAAGAAATTTCAAAGGATAGTTAGTGAAAAACAACGGGGTAAACGTATTGATCATTACCTGATTATTGCAGGTATTGGTATCTCACGTAGTTTAACACAGAAATTAATCGATAGAGGCAAAGTTTTAGTGAATGACCATCCGGTTAAACACTCATACCGTGTTAAGACCAGTGATGATATTTTAGTTAGCTTTGAGCTTCAACCTGCACCTGAGATAAGAGCCGAGGATATTCCGCTCGACATTGTCTATGAGGATGACGATATAGTTGTCGTCAATAAACAAAAGGGGGTTGTTGTTCATCCGGCGCGCGGCAATTTCGAACACACCATGGTCAATGCCTTACTCCATCACTGTGGTCGATTGCCGACTTTAGGTGACCGGGTACGACCAGGTGTCTTGCACCGACTCGATAAGGACACAACTGGTCTGATCATGTTTGCCAAGACCGATGATGCACTTGGTAAAATCGCTAGAGCAATTCAGAAAAGGTTCGTTAAGAAGAAGTACGATGCCCTATGCTGGAACTATCCGGGTATGCCTGATGGCGTGATCGAGGCGCCGATAGGTCGAAGCGGATTAGATCGTAAGAAGATGGCAGTGACGCCTCTTTCCTCAAAGGACGCAACCACCAAATACGTTGTAAAAGAGCGGTTTACAATTGCCACGTATCTGGAGGTTTCACTTATTACTGGACGGACCCATCAGATAAGAGTACATTTCAAACATGTTGGTTGTCCGATAATCGGCGATAAGGACTACGGCGGTAGGAGTCCAGGTGTAGTGACCAAAGGAAAAAACCTGCCAAAATTCAAGGCGATACTTTCGTTCATTGATCGTCAGGCATTAAATTCATCGGAGCTGAGTTTTCAACACCCAAGAACAAATAAACACGTAACATTCAGTGTCCCTTTACCTGATGATATGACCCGCGTGCTCGACTACTTGAGAACGAATTGCCGATGACCTTTGATCCCGGTCAGATTCCAGCAAAGACGAGCCTTTCGTGAATTCATGAACGGCATTTATCTTGACTTGTTGCGTCGTGAAATTGAGGACCAGGTTGTTAACCGCTATATCGACGAGATTTGTATCAAACAAAAGTTGCTGCAAATTGTTCTTGGTAAGCAGGCGCTATTTGTTTCTCTTTATTCTGAATTGCCAGCGGTGTATCTATCAAAGCGAGTAAAAATCGGATTCGATAAACTCGAGAAATTCACCAATGCTATAAGTTCAAGCCGTATTGAACGTCTTGAACAGCCTGATTTCATGCCGGTCCTTAAGATTGTGGTTGAGAGAAAACGTGCCGCAAATCGGGTGTGTGCTCAGCTGATTATTTCTTTATACCGTGAAGCACCTAATTTTATAATAAAGACTACCCGAACGAAAAAAAATCTGTATTCAAGGTATATCGAGAAAAAACCTAAGAGATCGATCCTTGATGTTTTACCACAAGAGCTGGAGCAGGTCTACAAAAAACAACCATCAAAATTCCTCGCCTGCTTATTAAAGGAATTCGAGGGGTTAGATAAAAACCTTGCAGGTGAGCTGACTCCAATACGCATTGTCCGTCTTCAGAAAATCCTTGAATGTGGTAAAGTGAGGCCCCGTATGGTTTCTGTAAGTCCTTTCAAACTCAGCCTTTTTGCCGATGAGTATTTAAAAGACTATGATTCATTAAATCTATTATTTGGTGACGGCGTCAAACAGTTCCTCGAAGCTAAAACCAAGGAATCAATTGCGGTACGCAAAGCGTCAATGATTAGAAATATTGAAAGGCAGCTTGTTCGGTTGCAGCAGAAAGCATTGAGCAATGAAGAAATCGAATCCTACCGCATTAAAGGGGAGCTTATCCTCGTTAATCTGACAAAGATCAAAAAAGGTGCCCAGCACACCTGCGTGCGAAATCCCTATGATAACAAAGAAATTGTAATAACATTAGATCCCCAAATCACAGCTCAGGCAAATGCTCAACACTGCTTTTTAAAATACAAGAAACTCAAACGCGGTCTGCCAAAGATACAGGAAAGAATCAAGCGACTCGAACAGGAAATTACGGAGATTGAAGATGGGTTTGTTAAACCGTCTGATTTGGTAAAGACTCAACGCGGGAAAGACAAAAAAGGCGAACCATTCCATACTTTTGAACTTACCTCAGGAGCACATGTGTATGCAGGTAAACATGCACGTTCTAACCAGGAACTAACATTTGCTTTTGCCCGACCAAATGATTATTTCTTTCACATCAGGAGTTATGAAGGAGCCCATGTTATACTCAGAGCTAAGATACCGCGTGGTCAGAGGCCCAATAGTAAAGATGTTAATGATGCGGCATCAATTGCCGCCTATTTTAGCAAAGCAAAAAAACAAAAAAATGTACCGGTGTCATACACACAGCGTAAGTATTTGAAGAAAAACAGAAAAGGTAAGCCAGGGAGTGTGATACTCATGCGTGAGGATGTGGTCTTTGTAAACCCAAAGTTACCGGAGTAGTGGTCGAGTTTACTCGACGGATTTCTGCATTTTGCAAAGCAAGCTTTGCCACTACATTCTGACTATTTTGTCTTCCATACTCCGATACGCCGGTACTCCGACACTCAAATGCGCCTTATTGTTTTTTTCTCTTGACTTTTTCAGAATTATTGATATACTAGCTAATAAAGGAGGAAAAATGCCAGAAGTTGATAAGTCTATTGAAGAAGGAAAAATATTTGCTTTTATTGGTTATTGGGGACTTTTATT
>JAUWGT010000005.1 GCA_030606265.1 Candidatus Stahliibacteriota bacterium
AATAATAATATGGGCAATCAGATTTGATTGCCAACTTTTCGGGGCCTCTGCTTTATTTGATCTTCGCCCTCCGGTGGGGGCCCCCCAATTTCAAACTCTAAATTCGAAGTACTAAATTCTAAACAAGTACAAATTACCAAAATTCAAAACAGGATAGTCTGGTTCTTGGATATTTGAATTTAGGATTTAGATTTTATTTAGGGTTTCGAATTTCGACATTAGTATTTAACCGAGCGATAGCGAGGTCTGTGTCAACGTGGCTTCATGATTGTGAAGGGTAAGATCATTTCCTCCATCGATATACCGCCATGTTGAAAAGTATACTTGAATTCTTTTTCATACTCGGTTGGTTTTGTCGGGTAGATGAAGTAGTAATCCTCCTTGGCAAGAGCAAATCTTACTGACGGATCAGCACTTGGCAGTGATATCTCGCCAGGATTGTTCAGTAGCCACGCAGTTTTCTTATCTATCCTAAGTGCTGGACCGTATTTATATCGGAGATTGGGTGATATCGACCGACCGCCATAGATAATGCTGGGACGGCGTACGCGGATGAAACCATGATCAGTAGTGAGGATGACGCGACAGTCCTTTTTTGACACATTCTTGAGAAGCTCGAAGATTGGAGATATCGGGAACCAATAACTCAACAAATTAAGCAAAACTCGTTCGTCATCGAGCATCCCCTTCATGTCGCCGCGTCCTGGTATTGAATGAAAGAGAAGATCAAAGAAATTGATCACGGTTATGCAGATATCTGCTTTGTCATTGGTGATTTGTTTAATGTTCCGCTCGATTTCTTGGATGGAGGATAATTTGTAGAATGAGAATTTCAATCGGATATTATGTCTCTTCAGTTGTTCGCTAAATAGTTCTTTCTCGAATCGGTTCTGCCCTTTGGATTCGAAAGACCAGTATTGTGGGAGTTTCTGCACGATCTCAAGAGGCAAGAGTCCAGCAAAAATGGCATTCCTTGAGTACGGTGTTGCGGTTGGCAGTATCGAGTAGAAGAACTGTGTATCCATTTCAAAAAAGTCACGCAGATAGGGAGATATTTTGAAATACTGGTCAAGCCTCATTGAATCAAAAATGACAAGATGGACTGGTCCTTCTTTTAATATGGGCAAGACATAATTCGAAAAGAGGTCTTGAGATAATATCGGTCCTTTGCCCTTTATGAAATCTCGATATTCATGTTCGATATATTTCACAAATCCCGCATTGGCTTCATGTTTTCGCTCATCCTGTATTTCTTTGAGGCTTCTGTCACCAAACTCGAGAAGGCGTAAATCCCATGATACAAGTGTGCGGTAGTATTCTACCCATTCATTATGGTCAGTAGGTTCAGTATGAGTCCGGAACTGCGTGGCGTACTCTTCGTTCATTTTTTCAGCGATAATCAATCTGCGTTTCAGTGTACGGTTCAAAACAGAAAGCAGTTGAGTGAAACTGAACGGTTTCGTGATATAGTCATCAACCCAGCCTCCATATGCTTTCTTCATCATATCTTCTTCTTCACTCTTAGTGACCATTACTACTAACTGTTGCGAGTTCTCATTTTTTATTCTTCTTAGCACTTCTAGTCCATCAACACCAGGCATAATTTCATCCAAGAAGATAAGGTCAAACAGTTCCTTGCTAGCAAGGGTTACACCATCTTCACCAGAAGTGGCCGTCTTTACTTCATAGCCTTCTTGCTGGAGAAGATATACAAATGGTTTCAACAGGTCTATTTCATCATCTATCCATAAAATTTTCATTGTTCCACCTTTGGAATTATTATTTGAAATGTGGTTCCTCGGGAACCAGTTTCTTTTAACACTAACTTACCGCCGTGGTATTCTTCGATGATCCGTTTCGTCAGCACAAGGCCCAAACCCCAACCATATTTTTTGGTTGTAAAACCCGGTTTGAAAATCTCTTTCCCTTTTTCTATACCTTTGCCGGTATCGCTTATTTCAATGATCGCACCGCCAGCTGCAACTGTTTTTACAGTGATCTTTCCTTTATTCGAACCGATGGCATCCAAACCGTTTTTCAGGAGATTCTCGACTGCCCAGGCGAGTAATATATCGTCGAATTTGACTGCTGGCAACGGTGAGTATTTCTCGTGAAATACAATGTTCTTGTGTGCACGCTTCCGGACATATTCTACTGATTCACGTATCGTATCCAATGGGTTTTTCTCCACCAATCTCGGTGGCAGACCGATTCTGGAGAACTTCTCGAGCACTTCTTTCATCCTTTGCGTATCTTCGTGTATACCGGTATAGATTTCCTGTGACATTTTTCCCTTGGCTGCCTCGAGCCAGCCGATAAGCGATGATAATGGTGTCGCGAGTTGATGGGCTGTCTCTCGAGCAAGAGAATTCCATATTTTCTCTTCTTCACCTTTTCGGTATATAAGGTAACCCCAAAATCCCAGGAAAAGGAAGGCGATCAGAAATACTGTTTCAACGAAAGGTAAAATCTGCAGAGATGTGGTGAAGGGAGATAAACCGTAATGAACATAGCCAACAAGTGTTGAGTCGGAACCATGGTGTATGATGACCGGAATCGGTTTCTGGCGCCTGTCCATTTTTTCGAACGACTTTCTCAAATCTTTTGCATCGACATTCTTTGATGATGTCGGGTTGCCTTCTGCGTCGGTCATTATTACCGGGAAATCGATCTTTTGGATGACCTCCTCGAAGATTAACTTGAGCAGAGCCTCTTCATCCATGCTTGGATCCAGTGCATACTTGGCGAAGATTCTTGAGGTCGTTTCTGTTTCTTTCTTAATCCGTTGGATCAGGTAATTGGAGTAAATAAACGTGATGATACCAATAATACCAATGCCGATCAGGAAGTATATCGCCAGTGCCCGGGAACTGAATTTGTCCCTAATGTTCATTATATTTTTCGTCCTTCTGTTGATACAGAAGTCTATCAGCATAATCGATCAAGGAGCCAAGGTTAAGTCCATTTTTTGGATATACTGCGATACCGTACGAAAAGCCGCAGGGTTTATGCCCGCGACAAATCACCTTTTTTTCCGGATAGCTGCCAATTCTATCGATTAACATTTTGCCACTTCTTTTATGGGTTTTTGGTAAAAGAATTATGAATTCATCACCACCGTACCGCACCACATATCCACGTTTGCCTATAGCATCAACAAGACATTTTGAAAACATCCTCAGTACTTCGTCACCATACAGGTGACCGAAATTATCATTGTACGCTTTGAAATTATCGAGATCGATCATGATCAGGGATATTGGCGAAACCTTACTCTGGATCAAGGATTTGAGTTTTTCCCTGAGAAATCGATAGTTATGCACACCGGTCATCTCATCAGTATTTGACAGCCTTTCGATTTTTTCAAACAGTTGAGAGTTTTCTATAGCCATGCCGAGAAAGTCCCCAAATGTTTCTAGCAGTTTTACCTTGCTCAATGTTGGCACAAGGTTGCTCATCGGCATATCCAGTGAAATCAGAGCTACTATTTCCCGATCCTTTGAATAGATCGGCGAGATAAAAATATCACCAGGGTCCCAGAGTTCACGTATGCGGTTTTTCAGAGGTGTTGATCTGTACAATTCATAACGCTGGATTTTCTTGCTTATTATTTTCGCGTCTTTTGCTGGTATATAATACGAGTTTGATATACGATAGTGATTATTGAATAGCTCCATGATTGCTTCGAGTGGCGGATGCACTGCCTGTGCTGCTTTCAATCTCTTTGCTGAAATACCGACACCGCTTATGCGGCGGAAGCTTTGGAGTTCTTGGTCAAAAATCGAGAACAGGATGCGTTTGAAACCAAGAAACTTTTGTGCGCGTTGCAGAATTTCAGTGGATAGGGACAAAAGGTCGAGTGAAGATATCATGGTTTTTATGAGGTTTTGTAGGCCGTGGCTTTCTCGTAATGCACTATTCATTCTGCGAAAGAGATCAATCCTCTCCAGCGCAAGACCAGCTTGGTTCGCCAAGAATTTGATACGGGTTAAGACAAAATTCCTACTTAGTATAGTTGTGTTACCTGGGACTACAAAGAAGCCCCTTAACTCATTTTTTATAGTTAGCGGTATGAAGGTAATATCACATGTAGTCATGATCGGGATTATTCCCTTAAGTGAAGCGAATCGATTCTTCGGTACGGTGAATATCTGCTGAACTTTGAAAAGCTTATTGTATGTGGCTTTGGGCATGCTGGCAATCTGGAATGAATTTTTGTTGCCGATAAAACAATCATCACGTCGATAGAATATATATATATCATCGATCAGGAGCATATGGCGTGCCGCTGATTCAAGATTCTTAATGATTTTGTTTTCGTCGAGACTTGTGGTGATATTCAAATTGAGCTGATTTATGATTTGGGTTTCTGTAATTCTATCTTTGGATAGCTGCCTCATTGTTAGAGCCATGGAAATTATCGAGAGCAGGGTATTGATATCATATTCTTGGGCTTTTGTAATAGGGATCTTCTTTCTCTGCAGGATTAAGAGTCGGTATATCTGATCACCGATGTTCAAAGCGAAACTCATGGACTCGTTTCCGGTTTTCATTATCCTAACGGATTCCTTTTTGGTGATACCTTCATAGTACTCAATGTTAGACTTGTCATTTTTCAAAGAAATAACCGCGCATCCGTAACCGCCCAGAGCAATGTTCAGGGCATGGGTAATTTTAGGTACACTGATCTCCCAGAGATCCATGCTGTTGATTTGACATAAGATGTCGCTAAGCGGTTCGGATATTTTCTTCGTCACGCTATTATTTCTTTAGAAAACATTTTGGCAAGCTCATAAAACATATCATTCTTACCACAGTATGCATCAGCGGCGACAAGGAGTCTATAGGCTTCAGGTGAGTCGGCAGATATGTCTTTGCCAATGGTGATTGTATCACCTTGCCAATCAATCTTGTCAGTACCGTTGACAAATAATAAGGGTCGTCTTTTTTTATGTTTCTTCATGGTACTTTTTATCTCCCGGAGACAAAAAGTAAAGATTCTTCTGGGGGTATATTTCTTGATTGCAAAAAGATCGCACAGAGATTCTACATTATCTCGGAGCATAATATTATAGTAAGGGAATTTGGTTCGGTCATACAAGCATATCCTTTTCTCTGCGGTGGTCAAATAGGGTAGTGAGATATTCGCTGGTTTGTTCAACTCGATAATATGTTGAAAGCTCTTTTTGCCCAGATGTTTTTTTAATCCATCATGCTCTTTTGATAAAACCCGCGGCGGGATGACATAGAAGATTATCTCGAATTTATTGGGTTTGATGAAACTGCATATCGTTTCATGATGCTGGGGTACGATCATCACTATATCTCCGATTTTCTTCAACGCCGCAATATAAGGTATAACTTTCAGGAATTCAGTTGCCTGACTGGGGACAGATACGAGAAAATTCCCTCGTGCTTTTTTAGATAAAGGATTGAATGGTTTAAGAAATCTTCTTTTGCTGAAACCCAAATATATGTTTGTGAAAAGACTCATTGTGCCTGCTGTTTTTTATGCTTCCTGATTTTGTTCACGCAATTTGCCATATTATTTTCGCCTTTTTTCCATGATGTCGTCGATTAGCCTGTACTCTTTTGCTTCTTGAGCCGACATAAAGTAATTGCGGTCAGTGTCGGCAGCTATCTTTTCTTTTGTCTGACCCGTGTGTTTAGCGAATATTTCGTTAAGAACATCTCTTATGGTTAGTACTTCTTTTGCGTGAATGGCAATATCCGATGCTTGTCCTGAGAAGGCTCCTTCTGGTTGATGGATCATTACTCGTGAATGGGGCAGGGTAAATCTTTTACCTTTTTCACCGGCGGCTAACAAGAGAGCTGCCATGGACGCCGCCATACCTATGCATATTGTCGAAACCGGAGGTTTAACAAACTGCATTGTGTCGTATATGGCAAGGCCTGACGAGACTACACCACCCGGTGAATTGATGTAAAGTGAGATGTCTTTGGATGGATCGTCAGCTTCCAAGAATAGTAATTGCGCAATGATCAAATTTGCCACAGTATCATCGATTGGAGTGCCAACAAATATTATTCGTTCTTTGAGGAGACGCGAGTAAATGTCATAAGCGCGTTCACCTCGTCCTGTTTGCTCTATTACGTACGGAACGGGTATCATTGATGTCCTCCTTTGCCGATATTATCCGACTTTTTTTTGTAATTTTTGCCTTTTTATAAAGAAAATCAATAGTTTTTTCTTTGATCAGGACATTGCCTAGATAATTGACGATGTTTTCTCGATTTTCGTCATTGAGCGTAATGCCCATGGCCGTAACGACTTTCATTATTTCTTCCTCATCAATTTTTATACTTTCTTTCTCGGCAATTTTATTTATTATTAAATCCAATCGAGCGCGTTTTTCGGCTGATCCCCAGAATCTCTCCTTGTTGGATTCTGAATCAGGCAGTTTGGACTTTTGTAATATGGTCTGGTATTCGCTTTCAATTAGTGCGTTGGGTACTTCAAACTTATTCTTTTCCAAAAGAACATTAGATAGCGATTCTTTGGCAGTATCTTCAAGTCTCTTTTCGTCGATTTGCTTGGCATGTTCCAGTAATTTCTTGCGGAGCTGCTCGATACCTTCAAATTTCAGTGTTTTTGCAAAACCATCATCAAAATCAGGCAGGATCTTTTCTTCAACTTTTTTTATGTGTATTTTATGATTTTTTTTATCAACATTCACCTGCCTTTTTTCTGTTTTCTTTACACCGACTAATATCCTATTTATCTCATCAGGCAAATTCCGATCGCCTATGCGAACCGTGATATCGTGTTGATTATCTATTATCTTATCATTCTCGGATATTTCAATATCCATGGTGACGAGATCATCCACTGCAGCCGGGTGTGTAGTTTCTCTGATATTCGCATGTTGCCCACGGAGATCCTTTGTTGATTGTTCGAGCAAAAAATCTTCAGGCAGTTGTTCTTCTTGGAAAACCTCGATGCCAAGATACTCACCAAGTTCAAAATCTGGGATGGTTTCAAAACGCAGACGGAATTTGATCTCATCGTTTTCAACAAGGTTCTTCATTTCGGCCTGGGATGCTGGACGCCACTTGTTTTCGCTGACGATTTTGAGAAAAGATTGAGTAACCAGGTCATTCATTGCCTGGGCTCTAAGACTATCTTGATATTTTATTTTTATCAAGCTTTCTGGTACTTTACCTTTGCGAAAGCCATTGAATGAGAGGTTCTTCTTTATTTTATTGATTTCGATTTTAATGAAGCGGTCTAATTCAGTGACTGGTACGGTTATGTCGATCTCTTTTTCAGTTGCTTTATCTAGAGCGATATCATAGTGCAAAGACCACCTCCAAAATATGCGAGGAGGGGGACTTGAACCCCCATTCCGTGATGGAACTGGATCCTAAATCCAGCGCGTCTGCCAATTCCGCCATCCTCGCAAAAAACCATCAATATTCCATGATTTCATCACTGATTATATGCTAAAAATCGCAGTTGTCAAGTTCGCTTGGTTTTATTGAACAAGTACTTGAGTAGAAGTCCTAAGAATATGTAGAGAAATGGTAGGATCAGGAAGCGAAATCGCATGTTTTCACTGACCTCAAGAAGATTCCCAATAATCGTAATGTATATGATATTGAAGATGGCATAGGTGATGGTTATCAATTCAGCTCTGCCGTAATTGAACAGGGTCGTACCTTTGGCAATCGTGATTAACCCCCAGATAAAAAGTGCAGGCAGGAGAAAATACAGGAAGTTGAGGTGGATTTTGCGTTCTTGGCCATAACGGTTCGTATAATGCGTATTCCAAATCCGACTTAGAATATCGCCAACCAGGTAATTTTCGTAGATGTTTACCCATGGTCCTATGACTCGGCGGTTGTTATTTCGGATGATCATCGAATCAGAGCAAGGTCTCAAAAAGGCGTAGAAAGCTTTACATACTGATAGTCCGTAATAGTGGGGATATTTCCGTATCAAGTACTTGGTTGCGACCAGGTACTGCTGCGACACGTGCTTATAGCCGATGTGATTCAGATTAGGGAACCCCGTTGACTTGTATTTCTGATCGAGTACTCTCTTGCAGGTTAGGGTGTCGAAGTTGGCATACTCATGGTATGTTTCGGGTGTTTGAAAGGGCATAATTGTTGCAATACTGGATAGCTCTCCTTTTTCCACTAGCGGTTCTATTTTTTCCAAAGGCACAGTCAGGGTCATCTTTGCTAGGTTCATACCGAACCAGGATGAGAGACCAACCTGTTTGAAAAATACATAGTTCTTGACATGGACAGCCCCTATGATAAGCAAAGGGAAAAGGGCGCATAGTATTATTCGTTTAGCATTGTGACGGTCGTATGTGACTATCCCGACCAGAGTGATGATGAACCAGATGGGATGGAAAAGCGATCTTGTTAATACGATCAACGCAAGAGTTGAGAAGAAAAAGAATAAGTGAGGGTAGGTGCGCTTATCAAAATAATTATTGAGGAATACTAGTGAAAGTGCGAGCAGGCAGGTCGTTGGATAGGTATAAAACAACCAGTTCTCGAGAAATATTACTGGAGGACTTATTGCGAAAAACATAGTAAGGGGTAAGGTAATGCGCAATGGTACAGCTAATTTTCTGAGTATTGTATACAGGCTTAATACCATGATCAAACCGATCATTTGGTATGCAAGGGTAAAAATAAGTACCTCACTATTGTTGGCGAGTTTGATGATCAACCCAAGAAATAGATTGAAACCAGGGGGTTGTGTGTGGAGGTATAAGATACTCTTGAGTAGCTCAGTCTTCAGTAAGTGCGGGTCAATGAATTGAAAAAACCAGTAAAGCGGGGTGATATCAAAGCGTATACCTATAAAGTAATAGAATATTCGTGTGATAATGAAGAAAAAGATCAGAATACGAAAGCCCTGTAGTGTACTATGTATTCTGGGTATTTTCACCATGGTCTCTAATGACGAAAGTATCTGCCCTCTAATGAATTTTGATTTCGAATTTTTTCGGTACAGAGTTTACTGGTTTGATATATTGTGGTAATATTATCGTGGCTGGTAGATGATGTTCTCCTACCGGTAGTTTTGTCAGCCTTATTTTTACAGTGATATCCTTTTTCTTGAGACTGCTCATTTTCTTGCTCGGTCCCTGGACAATAAGTGTATCAAGGCCTATTTTCTCAGATGATACGCGTTGTTCAGGTGTGAAAAGCAGGGTTAGGGGTATGTTCGTGAATAATCGCTCAACAGTTGTGTCTATTTTGACCTCAACGCGTATGTTTTCTGTGGAGAATTCGAACAGCTCTGAGTTTTCCGCGATTCTTACTTTTGTCAAGAATGATGACCGTTTGTTCTTAACGTCGAGTGTTTCAGTTAATACTTCTTTCTGGTCAAGTAAGGAATTGCGTGGTCCAGTAACGCTTACTGTATCCAATACAACTATGTCGTTTATTGAGTAACCTTGTTTGAGATCACCCTTGAAGGGTACAGATACCTTGATTATTCTCGTAATCCTTTTGTCTATTGTTACGGTTATTGACGGATTAATGAAACTCAGTCTTAAATCAGGGAAACCTATTGGTATCAAGAATTCCTTTGCGGGGATTGTATTAGTCCCAGATTTTTTGTTTTTAAGGTCACAGTGTGCCTTTGGTGGTGCTGCCCAGGTACTCAGAAGCGATCCACCGCGACCAATGAATGAGACATTGATCGTTGGAGCTGCATCGACGATCATCAGAGAGTCTGCGAGGTTTGTGTAGATAACCTCTATATACTTTTCGTATATGTAGTTTTTATCCAGGGCAACAAAAAACCAAAGACCAAATGCGAAGATTATGGCGAATATTTTCCTGATAGGGTTACTGATTAAAGAACGAGTAATGCTTTTCAGGTTCATCAGTTTATTATACTTATTAATCAGTGAGAATCAAGCTCGATTTCTTCTTCTTAGCCACTTTGCGGTTTCAACTCCCCAGAACACTATCGTTGATAAAATTAAACATAGGAAAAGTTCATTCAGGGTTAATGGCTGGGTTTTAAATATAGAATTTAGAAAGGGTACATAGATGATCGCCATCTGGAGCACAAATGTCAAAAAGATAGCACCAAGTAATGGTATGTTGGAAAATAGCCCTAAAGAAAAGAGCGATTCTTTTTCAGAACGAAGCGCAAGTACATTACCCATTTGGCTCAAACACAGGACGGTAAATACCATGGTCTGCCACGAACCATGGCCAGTCTTTATTGCCCATGCCTGAGAAAATATTGAGACACCGCCCATTAGAAGGCCTACCCAGATAATATCGAGACCGAGACTATGAGCGAATATACTTTCCTTAGGGTGTCTTGGCGGTCTTTTCATTATCCTTTTTTCTTCTGGTTCGGCAGTCAGAGCAAGTCCTGGTAATCCATCTGTGACAAGGTTAATCCATAATATATGAATCGGTAACAGAGGGATTGGCAACCCGAGAAAAGGCGCGAGAAATATCGTCCATATCTCACCGGCATTGCTGGTCATTGTATATTTTATAAACTTGCGGATATTGTCGAATATGCGTCGCCCTCGTCTTATCGCCTTGATGATTGTAGCAAAGTTATCATCGAGCAGTATCATATCAGACGATTCTCTTGAAACATCGGTACCGGTTATACCCATTGCAATACCGATATCGGCGCATTTCAAAGCTGGAGCATCATTAACGCCATCTCCGGTCATTGCTACAAACTCCCCCTGATTTTGCAATGCCTTTACAATCCTTAATTTTTGCTCGGGCGCAACCCTGGCATATATCCGTATATCTGCGACCTTCTTTTCGAATGCATTGATCGATAGTTTTTCAAGATCTCCACCGGTAACGATTTCTTCCTCATTATCTATTATATTGAGTTCTTTGGCGATCGCTTTTGCAGTTACTGGATGGTCGCCAGTTATCATCACCGGGTTAATGCCCGCGGATTTACACAATGCTACTGCTTCTGCTACCTCTTTTCTTGGTGGGTCTATCATCCCTACAAAACCCAGAAAGCTCAGTCCTGTTTCAATCTTCTTTGGAGTCAGATCTTCAGGGAGCCTGGTCCATTCCTTCATCGCGAAGGCCAGTACTCTCAAACCCCTTTGAGCCATTGCTTCGCTCATGCGGTGGATATTTTCTTTATCTATTGCTGATTTTTCCTCACAATTCAGCTCATCTATGGATTTCTCGAGTAATGTTTCAATTGCACCTTTAGTGAATGAGATATAGCCGTTTTCAGGTGTCCTGTGGAAAGTAGTCATGCACTTTCTTTCTGAATCAAAAGGGATTTCAGTAACCCGTGGATAATCTTTGAGCAAGTTCTCTTTCTTATATTCGTTCTCTTCGGAAATTCTATAGAGGGCGATTTCTGTAGGATCGCCAAGGCACCTACCGTTTTTTTGTCTGGTTGCATCATTATTAAGCGCCATTGCCAGGAACAGCTTGTCTATTGCAGGTCGTTGAGTGGAGATGCTCTGGAGTTTGATTGTCTTACCACTAATAGATATCTCCTGAACCTCCATCTTATTCTGAGTCAAAGTCCCGGTCTTGTCTGAGCAGATATAAGTAACTGAACCCAAGGTTTCTACAGCCGGCAGTTTCCTTATAAGAGCATTCTGTTTGACCATTTTTTTCGCGCCGATAGCGAGGGAAATGGTTACGACAGCCGGGAGAGCCTCGGGGATAGCCGCGACTGCAAGGCTAATAGCAGTCAGGAACATCAATAACGGTGGTTCTCCTCTGAGCAGACCAACACCAAAGACCAGGGCGCATATCGCAAGTACTGCAATAGCCAGTTTCTTCCCAAACTTTGCAAGCCTCTTTTGAAGGGGTGTTCTTACTTCTATTTGTTCTTGAAGCATCGTGGCGATCTTTCCAAATTCCGTATTCATTCCAGTTGAGACGACGATCCCATTTGCCCTACCATAAGAGACTACGGTTCCTTTATACGCCATGTTTTTCCTGTCACCCAGGGGCATCATATTGTCTGTGAGGCGATTTATATGTTTTTCTACAGGCACAGACTCTCCAGTAAGTGACGATTCATCGATCTTGCAATGTGCGACTTTAATAAGTCTTATGTCTGCTGGTGTTATGTTTCCAGCACCAAGTAATACCAAGTCACCGGGTACAATATCAGAAGCAGGTATACTCGCTGCTTCTCCATCTCTGATTACTGTTGCGACTTGTGCTGCCATCATTCTCAATGCTTCTATTGCTTTCTCAGCTCTATATTCCTGGACAAACCCGATTACCGCATTTAGTATTACAATCACCAAGATGGCTATGGTGTCTTTAGGTTCACCAATGATACCTGAAACGATCGCTGCCGCAATCAGAACCATGATCATGAAATCCTTGAATTGATCAAGAACCATGTGCAAGACGGTTCTTGACTTGATTTGTTTTATTGTATTATCGCCACAACTGATAAGGCGTTTTCCAGCCTCGTCAGTAGTCAGTCCCTGTTCAGATGATTTCAGGGAGTGCAGGATTTCATCAACCTCTTTACAGTGCCAGTTCATGAGTGGGATCTATTTTTTTGAGAGCCAAACCATGATCGCTTTTTGGATATGGAGACGATTTTCAGCCTGGTCAAAGACAATCGAATGCTTGTCTTTGATAACCTCATCCGTGATTTCTTCACCGCGATGTGCTGGCAGGCAATGCATTACCAGGTAGTCCTTGTTTGCTGATGTGAGGAGTTCGCGGTTTACCTGAAATGGTTTGAAGACCTGTTTACGCGCCTTTGCTTCTGTTTCCTGGCCCATAGATGCCCATACATCAGTATAGACTATATCAGCATGAGTGACAGCCTTGTTTGGATCATCCCCAAGGACTGCTGCTCTTGCCTTGGTAAGGTATTGCTGATTAGGTTCATAGCCCTTTGGCGTTGCAATATTGAGTTTGAAACCAAGTAGGGTAGAGGCAGCAATAAAGGAATTGCAGACATTATTGCCGTCGCCTATATAGGCAATAATTGCTGAATCCAACGTACCTTTTTTTTCGATAATCGTGAACAGATCGCACATTATCTGGCAAGGGTGTTCCAGGTCACTCAAGCCATTAATAACTGGTATTGTGGCACTTGCCGCCAAATCCTCAACCGTTTTATGAACAAAGACTCGAGCCATTATCAAATCTACCCAACGGCTGAGATTCTGTCCTGCATCAGCTACGGTTTCCCGGGCCCCGATTTTCGCGTCATTTGGTCCTAAGTTAATGGCATGGCCACCGAGTTGGGTCATTCCAGTCTCAAACGTCACGCGCGTACGTAAGGACGGTTTTTCAAAGATCATGGCCAGGGTTTTATCCTTGAGCATCTTGTGGACAATACCTTTTTTCTGTGCTTGTTTTAATTCTTTTGCCAATGTAAATATTTCATAAATTTCTTTTTTAGTAAGGTCAAAGATTGATACAAAATCCCTTTTCATAAAACCTCCATTTTAATATCATATCTGATTTTGTCGGTATGTCAATTAGGAATTGGAAAGAAATGGTATGGGAGTATTGGAGAAGCTACAAACACTAAAATCCAAAATACCTAAACCCCGTTAGATGTGTACTATCTAAACGTGGTAAACGCCTAAAGGTAAGTAAATGCCTAGATAAACTAAAGAAACTAACGCTATTAACGATTTAAGTTCCATCCCGCACTTTATCAAAAGTGCGTGGATCCCTTCCAGTGTGAAACACTCATTTCCATACGAAGTATCTCTTCTATGCGTAGCATCATTTATTAGGTAACTAAGTTATTAGTAATTGAGAAAATCGTAGTCGCCCGATTCATCGGGCAATGTCTGATAAATCTCCGAGAGTCTCGTGAGCGGACAGACAACTACAGGACCATAGTCTCTACGCCTTACGCCCTTGGAACTTGTCCCGATTTATCCCGCTTCGCATTATAATTCTACAAATAGGATTGCGGGATTTGTCATTTTGGATTGTAATATGTAGGAAAATCGTGGATCCCGCAAAGCGGGAGAGCTTGGGATTTGGTACTTGCTTCCTGGTAGTCGCCTTACGCCATACTCTCTACGCATTACGCTCTTTTCTGTCTTGACATCACTGAAAATCTGTATAGAATAATCTCACCAAGCCAGGATAGCTCAGTTGGTAGAGCACCGGACTGAAAATCCGGGTGTCCGCAGTTCGATTCTGCGTCCTGGCATTTTTTTTTATCTTATTCGAAACTTGGTTCTTGGGTCTTGGAGCTTGGTTCTTGGAGCTTGGTTCCTGGTAGTCGCTCTACGCTTTACTCCTTACTCTCTACGTTTTTTTGAATCCTAACGGATTGGAAGTGACCCCTCGACTTGCTCGGGATGGAATTTAAATCGTTAATATCGTTCTTTTCCCGCTCGCAAGAGCCATAACCGTTCACGCCAGTGAACCATAACCGTTGCGAAGCAACCAGTCCCGCACGCAGTGCCATTTCCCTCTACTCCCTACTCCTTACGCCCTACGCTCTTGGCTCTGTTAAGTCTTGACATCTACGAATATCCAAATACAATTTGATAAGGAGGTTACGATGAAGACCATCTATTATATATCAGGTATTGTTGCAGTCGTCAGCTTCATCATAGCTGTTGTGACACGGCTTTTCTTGTTTAATAAGTGTTTTTTGGGGGTGAGCGCATTGGCATACCTGCGAGTCACTAATACGATGTTGCTTTTTACGATTGCATTTATAGTGTTTGAATATGTGAAGAGCAAGAAAAGAGAATAACTGGTTTAGACAGAATCCGTTAATTCCTTCACGTATTTCAAGAGCTCATCGTACTTTTGTTTGAGTTCAAAATATAATTTTTTATAGTCTTTTGTTGACTTCTTGATATTTGATTTACCTGTATTATCTTTTTTATCTGATTCCCCGATTTTCATTTTGTCTACTATTTCTGAAAATCCTTCTTCTTCAATCCATTTGCGTATATCAACGAAGTCCTCAGTTTCTTTTTCTTCTAACCAAATCTCTCTCGCCTTTTCAATATCGGCATGCACTTGCGGATATACTTTCTTTATTGTTTCAATATATAGCTCTGGGAAATCGCAATCTTTGTCATTATATTTAAGAAGCTTATACCCGATATTATCCCTTTCGAATTCTTTCTTGATATTTTCATCACCATCTGTATAGATTCCTACAATAGGTGGTGCGTCAATGTGGAATCTATCACACAATCTGAAAACCACTTTTTTCGATATAATTTCATGGAGCTGATGGATATCTGCTACCATAACATTGACGTTGTTTTTGAATTTACATATCATTTCAAGCATTTGCTGCACAGAATCAATACCAATAATCCTTTCTTTGCTGAGCAAATCGCTGAGTTTCTTGCGTATGATTATATCCGATTCGATTATAAGAATCATTTTTTCACACTTTCTTTAATTAATTATACGAAATATGTGATGATTTGTCAAGACTTAAGTATCACTATATATTTTTTCGCCAAGCGCCGATATTTAGGGCATTAATAAACGCATCTACCATGATTGGATCGAACTGCGAGCCTGAACACGTCTTGAGTTCTTCTGCGGCTTGCTCTTTTGTTTTTGCTCCTCTATAAGGTCTTTTTGAAGTCATCGCATCATAGGCGTCTGCAACGGCAATGATCCTGCCGATAAAAGGGATATTCTCTTCACAGAGTCCTTCTGGATAGCCTAAGCCGTCATAACGCTCATGATGAGTTCTCACACCATCTAAAGCTTGTTCGAATTCAGCGAAGCCGGCAAGTATATAGTATCCCTTTATAGCATGCTGCTGTATTTCAGCCTTTTCTCGTTCGGTCAATGATGTAGGCTTTATGAGAATTTTTTCATCGATACATATTTTACCGAAGTCATGAAGCAAAGCTGCGGTTTCAAGGATAACCATCTCTTTCTCATTTAACTCGAGTTGCTTCCCGATCTGCAATGAGTATCTGCTTACCCTCTGGTTGTGACCATCACGATACGGGACCTGACTATCGACTCTTGCGCTGATTTCTCTCAGCTCTCTTAATGCGTCTTTTGGTTTATCATGCAGTATTTTAGTTATCTTGCGCAGACAGCTAATGATCTCATCAAGATCAATGTTTTCCATAAAGCACTCCCCTCATTATGGAGTCTTCGGTTTTTAGTACTTCCGCCCTTATGCAGAAATAATCCTCAGATCTAATATTGCAAAGATGAACTTAAAAGTTAGATTTTATTGCTTTAATGTATAGCTTCTAATTTATTATATACCGAAAGAAGTTGATGTCAAGTAAGTATGTTTGAATCCCAAGGGGATTGGAAGATACAAACACCTAAAATCCAAAATACCTAAACGCCTAAATAAACCAGAGAAACGAATGAAAGGAATAAATAGGAGTAGGGCGTTTACGCCCGTCCAATACGAGCCTGAAGGCTCTACTCCAAAGATACGACGTTAGATTTTATATGAAGAACATCATGGATGAAACGTCTTTTAGTTATTGGTAAAGCAGTTATTGGGCAAAACAGTAATTAAGTAATTAAGTTATTAAGTAATTGAACAAAACAGTTATTAAGTTATTAAATAATTAGGTAATTGAGGGAATTGTAGTTGCCTGATCCTTCAATTACATTCAGGACATGTTTATCAGGCTGATTCAGGAGCAAAGCGACATGTCTACAATGAAATGTGTCTTCAATCCGCGGTTGGCGGATGTGTCTCCAGAGAATCGTGTCTACAGCCGAAGGTGCATCTTCAGGAGCGAAGCGACATGTCCTCAGGCAAAGCTATATTGCCGTGACTTCATCCACCAGAGGTGGAATATCTTCAGCGCAGCGTGTTTCTTGTCTTGACATTTAAGTATAATTTTATACAATATTGTTGTATGAATCGAAATCTAAAGGATATTGTAATTGACCGAGTTAAAGCGCCGTTGGAAGAATACTCTACTTCCTTCGGGGATCTTTTGGAAACCAGTCAGGAAATCGAAAACCGACTTGTCAAAGACACTGAGCTTCTTTCTGAGATAGGGAAGAAGTTCGACATTCTATCTGCGGCAGTTGAGCTCGAATTTGAAGGGATATCAGTTTTCGACCAGGAAATAAAGAAAACCAAGGAGATTCTTGAAAAGAGTGTTATTAAGGTCAATGAATCTTTGACCGTATCAAATCGAATTTCAGAGGACTTGGATGTTATCTCAAAGTCCTTTAATAAAATCCAGGCCGATGCCTTACAGCTTGATGACATTGTGAAAAACATCGCTGTGGTGTCGGATTCCATAGAAGTAGCTTCGCGTAATGCGGGCATAACTGCTTTTCATGCTGGTGAACAGGGGAGAGGTTTCGAAGTGATCTCCCGGGAAATGACCTTACTGGTTAAAAGCGTGCAGGATCCAACAAAGCTTGTCCCCGATATTTCTGAAGAAGTAGTCAAAGGAACTGTAGATCTTGGTCATGACTTACAGAGAATAGGGAGTATAATACATGATCTAAAAGAGATAAACGAACGGTTTTCCGATATCACTAATGAACTTCTTGGATTGATCCCGAATATTGAAACCGGTATCAAGAGCCTTGGCGCGAGTGTTATTTCACAGAAGGAATTGCACCAGCTTTTGTTGACTGAGAATGAGCGTTCATCGCAATGGCTAAGTAACATTTATGATACAGCCCGTTCTTCAGCAATTCTGGAACAATATTTAGAAGCTATGTTTCGTAGGGTTAGTAATATTCGCGAAAGCCTTATGAGTGTCGAAGACGACACATCTTTTGCATGGATGTTCAATACCTTAAAGGTTGCCTTGACCGATGCTTCAAAGAGCTATGCCAAGGGTATGAATGAGCTGTCTATTAAAGAAATCGGTCGAGGAGGTGGTATACAGTCGTCAGAACGTTCGATCCTTCAACTCGTCAGTGAAGCCGGTCAACTCTCTGGAGTTATTAGCAAGATTGCTATAGAGATCAAGAATTGGTTGAAGACAAATGGTGTAGCTTGTGAAGTTCTCACCAACGGGATTGCTTTTTATCAGGATATCCTAAACATCCTTTCGGTATTGAATGAGAAACTCCACTCGATACGAATGAGAGCAGAGAAAATAGAAAACCCACTTTTTGATCTAAAGAAAATCACCGAGCGTTCACGGATACTTGGTCTGTACGCGAGCATTGAAAGTGCAAGGGGCGGTCAGTATGCGCAGTCACTTGGCGTGGTGACCAAGGAGATAAAAGATCTATCAGACAAGACAACTTCATTTGTTACTGATATTGGTGAAGTCGCTTTTGGTATGACTGAGAGTTTTGACGAACTGTCAACATTCCTGATCAGGAGTATGAGTGATGTTGAACAGGGCGTTGGATCATTGAAAGCTGCGGTAGATATCCTTGAAGAGAACAGAGGATTGTTGCAGAGCCTTGATAATCTCGGACAGGAAATGATTGGTTCAACCGATAAGATAAAAACACAATGTAATGATCTGAGTATTAACATAAGAGAACTCAATCTTGACTATGAAAATATAGAGAATGCTTTTGAAGAGTATTCAAAGACAATCAATGCCTGCGGTAAGACAGCTGAACACTTGTTGAAAAGTGTTAGTTCCTATGACAAAGAATTTGCGGTCTTAACCCGTAAACACAAGACTATTGTTTATCAGCAGTCAGTGGAACCGATACTACTTGATCCAGCCAATAAAACTGATGCCCGTAGTCATGAAGTGCTTCAACAGATTTTCATTGGTCTATTGACTTTTGATTCAGGTAATCACATGGTTCCGGGTATGGTTGACAGATTTTCAGTATCTAAGGATGGGTTGATCTGGGACTTCAAGATAAAACGTGGTATTAGATTTCATAATGGTGATATGATCACTGCACAAGATATCGCCAATTCTATATCACGAGTGAAAGCCGGTCCAAATCTTAGCTTCATAGATTATGTCGATGATGTGGCGATTTTAGATGATTTTGATATTAGATTCAGTCTTAAGTTTCCTTATCTTCCTTTTCTAGCCAATCTTGCTTGTGGTACGTGTGATATTACGCACCGGGATCATTCTGTAGAACACCCGATTGGTGCTGGTCCCTATAAGTTTGTACATTGGGAAAAGGAAAAAGAGATCATCCTTGATGTCTTTAAGGATTTTTTTGACGGTCGACCACCCATTGATAGAGTTATCATTAAGTTCATGCAGGATAGCGAAGAAGCGGTACAGCGTTTCAGAAAAGGTGAAATATCAATAATGGCGGTAACCCCAGAGATAGCTAAGCGATTTTCACCCGATGAGCTCATTTCCGGACCAGGTTTGTCTACTCAATATGTTGGTATTAATGTTTCACTCGATACTCCCTTCAAAAACAGAAAGGTCCGTCAGGCGATGAACTACGCCATTGATAATGAGCATTTCAGTAATGTCGCAATGGAGGGGCAAGCCGTACCAGCTCGCGGTGTTTTTCCACCCGGTATGTATGTTTATAATAATGACTTGTTGGGTTACGGATGTGATTTGGATAAGGCGAAACAACTTATGCGTGATGCAGGGTATGGCAGTGGTTTTGATAGTGTGTATCCTTTTGATATCAGGGAGAGCGAAGCCGCCATTAAAAGAGCTGAGTATGTGATAAAAAGTCTTGAAAAAATCGGTGTAAAGCTTATACTTAATCCACTATCATGGAATGATTTCTTAGAACGGGGTTATCGTGGTGATAGTATTTTGTGTATGAAGAGCTGGGTTTCGGATAATGGTGACCCGGATAATTTCCTTTATCCGTTGTTCCACTCCAAGAGTTTTGGACGTGCTGGTAATACTTCGTTCTACAGTAATCATGAGGTGGATACGATGATTGAACATGCAAGATCTGAACGGAGCAGCAATAAGCGTCAACAGGTATACCGTGATATCGAGAATATGATAGTGAATGATGCGCCGTGGATATTTCTTTCTCATTCGGTTGATTCCTACGCGGTCAGTACGGATATCGGTGGTTTCAAAGTAGACCCATTTGGAATTATTAGGTTCCGCTATTTATGGACTAGATGATGGAGGCGATGATCGTTTTTCGAATTGGTGACGAACACATTGGCGTCGATATAAGTCAGGTTCGGGAAGTCACCGAAGCACAAACTCCAGTACCTGTGCCGCGGTCTCCTGCATTCGTGATCGGTTTGGTGAACATAAAGGGAGAGGTGATACCCGTTGTCTCTTTGAGAAAGCGTTTAGGGGTTGGTGGTGAGGAATCTGGTGACTGCCTGCTTATTGTAGAAGATAAAGGAAGGCTTGCAGGTATTGAGGTGGATGAGTTATTTGGTACGGAAAAAGTTATTGATGCGCGTATTAACCGGCGTGCAGAGCTTCTTTCAACAAGAAAAGAAAAGGATTTTTTTCACGGTGTTTACGAAACAGAAGGTAAGCCTATACTCATTTTGAACTTGGGAAAGATATTATCAAAGGAGGATAAATGAGGGTTTTGGTCGTAGACGACGCAATGTTCATGCGTCGTATGCTCAGCGACATTTTAGAAAAAGGTGGGCATCTTGTTTGTGGTGAGGCAGCGACTGGCAAAGAGGCAGTAGAACGTTATAAGGAATTTAAACCTGACCTTGTCACAATGGATATTATAATGCCTGATATGAGTGGTATTGAGGCGGTTAAGGAAATCAAGAAACTTGATAACGAAGCAAAGATTTTGATGGTTTCGGCCATGGGGCAGCAGGCACTCGTTCTTGAAGCAGTACAAGCTGGTGCGCTCGATTATGTTGTTAAGCCGTTTCAGCCATCAAGGGTTCTTGAGTCTATTGAGCGGATTATTGAAAAGTAATATGGAGAGCTATTTAGAACTGTTCATCAGCGAGTTGGAAGAGTACATCAAGCAATTGAACAAACAATTGCTGATTTTGGAATCGAATAACCGAAATAATCCATCAATAATCGAGGTTTTTCGTATTTTCCACACGATCAAAGGGATGGCACAGACCATGGGATTTGACGGGATATCTGAGGTTAGCCATTCAATTGAGGATCTGCTAGATGAGGCAAAAGAAAAGGGTGAAGTACGTCCAAACCTGGTTGATTTTCTTTTTGTCGCTGCTGATTTGCTTTCCAGGTCTGCCGTGGCTTTGAAAAATAAAGAAGAACTTCCTCCAGTTCGTGATATCCTTGACTTGAAAACGAAAATCAAGAAGGGCGAGACATTGGAATACTACAAGGAACAGGTAAGTACTAATGGTATTGGCGAGATACGCATCAAGATGGATAAACTCGATACCCTATTCAATCTAGCAAATGAATTGACTATTACGCGATCTCGGTTGGTGAAAATAAGTCAAGATATCCGAAACACCGACTTACAGGTTATAGTTGATACTGCTTCAAGGCTCATCTCTTCGTTACAGGCTGATATTATGCGCCTGAGGATGTTGCCTCTGACAACAGTGTTTGAATTTTTCCCGAGGTGGTTTCGAGATGAGGCTAAACGACAGAGAAAAGATGTCATTCTTGAGATCGCTGGTGGCGAGATCGAAGTCGATCGTTCAATTATCGATATCCTCAAGGAACCGATAATGCATTTGATACGCAATGCCCTTGACCACGGGATTGAAGTTTCTGCAAAGCAAGTTGGAATGGGCAAGGTTGTGCTCAAAGCGGTGCGCGAGAAAGAAAGAATAAGGATTTCGGTTATTGACAATGGTAAGGGCATTGATTTAGAGAAAATCCGATACAAAGCGGTGAAACATGGGTTGTTCAGTGATACTGAGGCTCAACACTTGAGCGAGGAAGAATTGTTTCGGCTTTTAACCCATCCTACTTTTACCACAAAAGATGATGTTACTACAATCTCTGGACGGGGTATTGGATTGGATATCGTAAATTCCACGGCCATCAAACTTGGCGGTAGGCTTCTTATTTCTTCGCAGTCTGGACAGGGTACGTGTTTCACCCTTGAATTACCTTTGAATCTTGCTATTATTCGTGCGATGATCTTCAGACTTGACGGACAGCGGTTTGCATTACCTTTAAACTACATACAAGAAACCTTCTATGCACATGAAGATATGTTCCAGACTGTGTATCACCGTGAACTCTTTCCCCTACGTAATGGAATACTACCCTTGGTAAGATTAAGCGACAGATTGGGTTGTGTAGGAAAAAGAGGTAGAAAATCAGTGATTGTTGTTCAAACCCAGGCGAAACGGCGTGGGTTTGTGATTGATGAGATTGTTGATGAGGGGGAGATTGTTGTTAAGAAATTGGATCCTTTGTTTTCGGCTCCTTTCTACTCAGGTTGTTCAATTTATGCCGATGGTTCGCCAATTTTGATATTAGACCCAAGGGGGTTTGGATGATGGATGTAAAGCATTTGACGTTAGAACAGCTCGATGCCTTGAAAGAAGTAGCAAATATAGGGAGTGGTCACGCGGCAACTTCATTGTCCCAGTTAATGGGTAAGAAAGTAATGGTTCGTGTTCCCAAGATACTTACCGGACCGTTAGAAGATGTCATACTGAAGATTGCCGACCCCAATGATGTAGTGGTTTCTGTTTTACTATACTTTCTTGGTGATTTGACCGGACGGACCTTGCTGATTTATCCTTTTGAGGATGCTCAGGAGATAACATCTCTTTTGATGCCTACGGTGCAAGATAATTCAGCAGAGGTTCAGGAATCATTGCTAAAAGAGGTATCGAATATTCTTTCATGTTCCTACATGAACGCATTAGGAGAACTTCTGGGGCTTTTGATCCTGCCGTCAGTACCTGGTATGATTGTAGATATGGTTGGGGCCGTGCTTTCTAGTGTCGTAATTGAATTTGGATGCGAAAAGGACTATATTTTCTGTGTCGAAACAGAATTTGATTTTGGTGAGCTAGATAGACCACTCAGTACGTTTTTCCTTCTTTTGCCAGATACCGCCAGTTTGGAGTTGATATTGAAGAAACTGAACTTAGCAAAATGATATCACAAGAAGAATTTAAGATACTGAAGAGCTTTGCCGAGCGAATACCCGATGATGATCCAGGTGCGCACAATAATCTGGCAATCGTTTATTATAATAAGGGTTTATATGATGAAGCGATACAAGAACTTGAGAGCGCTCTTAAGATAGACCCCCAATTTGTTCTTGCTCGCAACAACCTTGATATCATATTGAAAAAAGCCGGACGGTTGGAACAGAAGGTTGAAGAGCTTGTACGGATAATCGACCAGGAACCATACGACGAGAGAAAGACGTTGGAGCTTGCTGATACTTACAGGAAACTAAGTAGACATTCGCAGTCTATTATTTTCTATAGGAAGGTGCTTGATTTTAATCCTGGATCTTTTGAGGCACATTATGGTTTGGGTATCACGTTAAAGCTATTGGGTAAATACGATGATGCTTTGGAGGAAATAAAGACGGCGCTCGAGATCAAGATCTCGCCGGATGTATACAGAACATTGGGTGAGATATATTTCAATAAGGGGGTAATTGATTTGGCGATCAGCAACTTCAATGAGTCGATTACGCTTGATCCTTCGTTCGCTGAAGGACATTTTCTGCTCGGTTTTGCCCTCGGCGAGAAAGGCAAAGTGGATGAGAGTCTTGAGCAAGTGAAAAAAGCGATTGTCTTAAACCCTGCGCTTGCCCAATTCGAACCCAACCTTCCAATTGATATCAAGGAACACAAAACGCATTGGGAATTTTTGAAAGAGCAACTCGGTACACCGAAGATATCTGAGAATGAATATCAAGTCCACTTCAGCCTTGGTATGACCTATCGTAACAAAGGGTTGTTCGACGAGGCAAAGCGGGAGTTTGAAGAGTGCTTGAAGTTACAATCAGACAATCCTGACCTTCAACTCGTCGTTGCTGAGGTAGAACTGTTTCTCGGCAAATTCGACAGTGCCCTGGAATTTGTGCAGAAGGCTTATGAGTTTGATTTTGATTCGGCAAAATGTGTTAACATATGGGGTGTTATTTGTTGTTTGACTGGTGATCTTGTTGAAGCCGGCAAACTCTTTGAAAAGGCACTCGCACTTCAAAGTGACTATGCGGCTGCTTTGAACAATCTGGCCGTGGTTGAGAGCAATTCAAACAATGCACAAAAGGCTTTAGAGCACTACAAGAAGGCGATTGATGCTGGTTGTGTTGAGGCAAGATACAACTTAGGTATGCATTATTTACGACTTGGTGAGCACGAAAATGCATCGAAGACGTTTTCTGGTAATTCAGCTGATGAGGAATTTGGCAAAGGGTTAGTCTATTATGAAGCAGGCCAGGATAAAGCCGCAATTGACGCGTTCAAGCGAGCTTTATCAGTAACCCCGAACCATGCGGGTGCATACTATAATTTAGGTTTTATCTTTACTAAACAGGGTGAGTTTAAGGAGGGACTTGATTACATAAGAAAAGGTATGAAAATTGAACCCAATTATGTAAAAGACAAATACCTTATAGGTTTAGAGTCTGATCTCTCTGGATATGGGTTATACTACTCTCCCAGCGTCGGTCATGTGGAGAAAGCAAAACCAGCTGAAAAAGACCTCCCGGTTATTGAAATCCCGAGTGCTGAGAACTACATTACAAATGCTGAGGTTTATCTTGCGAACAATGAATTTGATAATGCCTTAAGTATGGTGGATCAAGCTTTAGGTCTTGAACCTGAGTGGAGTAAAGCTGTTATCCTCAAATCAAACATCTATTTAAAGATGGCACGAACGGATGATGCCCTCAATTTACTCAGGGATTATGCGAAAGATCACCCGCAAGCCGTCGAAGTACAGGCAAACTTGGGTCATTTGATGCAGGAGCATGGACTTTTAGAGGAGGCTAGGCAGATATTCTTGGACCTGCTCGATACTGATAAAAGTAATGTGGAATGGCTCACACGGGAAGCCGAGGTTTTATACGAGATGGGCGAATTGGATGATGCACTTTTATACTACGATCAAATATACGAAATAAACAGGGACGATATCGCGGCGAATTTGGGTTTTTTGAGGATTCACATAAGTAAGAAGAATTATGAAAAGGCAAAGCCATTTTTGGATTTTCTCAAAGAAGAACATTCAGATATTTATGATCTTAACGTGCTTGCCGGTTCGTACTACCAGGAGAATAATGATCATGAGGAAGCACGGTATTACTTCGAAAAAGCCATAGAGATTGATTCTTCACGGGCATTTCCTTACTATCAACTCGGGCTTTTGCTGGTGCAAAAGGGAGATTTTGGAAAGGCGTGTGATAATTGGAAGAAAGCCTTACTTCTAAGTCCCGATGAAGAGTTGGCAAAAAAAACAAGACATTGTTTGAAAATTACAGTTGAATTGTGCGAATTAATAAAACAACAAGTATGAAAAGGGGGTGGATGAATGTCTGGTGATCTGACCATGGATTCTGGAGCGTTGATTTTCGCGACCTTAGCAGATGTTTATTTATCGTCAGGCATGACTGACGAGGCGATTTCAATATTGAAGGACGGTCTGTCACGGAACCCGACATATAGTCTGGCAAAGGTAATACTTGGTCGGGCATACTACATCAAGGGTGATATCGAAGAATCATTGAAAACCCTCGAAGGTAATTATGAGGAGCTTAAAGATAGCGAAAACACGAATCTTTACATTGGACACTGTTATAAAAAGCTCGGTGAATTGGAAAAAGCGGCTGAATATTACAATATTACGCTCGAGATAAATCCTGAGAACAAGAATGCCAAACAAGAACTTGAGGCTCTTGTACCTGAGTCAAAGCAGGTAGTCATTGATAAGGGCGAAGAGATTGCAGCGTTTCCTGCAAAAGATGAGGAAGAGATCATTGAAGAAACAGCCGTGACATCCACTAAGGACGAATCTGTAATTGGAGTAGCACTGCCATTAGGAACTCAAGAAGTGATTGAGACCCAACCAGAACCCCTGGCTGAGGAGACTGAAAAGATAGAGGTGGAACCAAAACGAGCTGCTGAAGAGCCGGTTGAGACAATACCAGAACCAACTATTGAGGAGCAACCAAAGATAAAGACACAACCAGTTATTGAGGAGCCTGAAAAGGTAGAGGTGGAACCAAAACGAGCTGCTGAAGAGCCGGTTGAGACAACACCAGAACCAACTATTGAGGAGCCTGAAAAGTTAGAGGTGGAACCAAAACGAGCTGCTGAAGAGGAAACTGAAAAAACTCCTGCTCTTGCTGAAGTTGAACAAGAAATAGAACAGCCCGGTGTCTTGGAAGAGAAGAAAGAAGAACAGAAAGCAGTGACAACCCCTGAACCAGAAAAGGCATTTCCTCTAGAAACCCTGGAAAAACCTATGAAAAGGCTTTTGAATATGAAGGCAGTAAAAGGAGCTTTCATATGTTCAAAAGATGGTCTCTTAATCCATAATTACTATGAAGAATGCGGTGATATAGAATTGATCAGCGCCATGATTGCTGCAATTCACAATGAAGCTGAAGAGTCATTTAAGTTCTTGAAGGATGGGAGTGTCGATAAATTCATTATCGATAAAATAGAATACCCGATTTGTGTTATCGCCGCAGGTGAGTCACTTCTCGCGGTGGTAACACAACCTGAAGCAAAACCAGGTCTGGTGTTTGTTTACGCGAGAAAGATAATAGAAGAAATAAGCGAGATATTAGGATGAATCCCGTTACTATACTACAGAAAATCAAGAGATGGAGGATGGTCTTTGTGAATTACAATTTCACCTTGGAGACCCGCTTCATGAAAGGAATAAAAGGAGAAACGGGATGAAAGTAACAGAATTGACCAGAATGCCAAAGGTTTTAGGCGCTTGTCTTGGTACTGATGATGGGTTCATAGTTGATAGCCAGTTTACAGTTGGCTGCGATGCTGAAAAATCTGCAGCAATGGCGGCGCGGATAGTGAGTAGAATTAAAGCCAGCCTGGGCGTGGAAAAGGCTTCAGCTGTTCTTTACACGCAGAATAATGTCGTTTTCATAAGGGAAACTGATGCTGGTATCTACTTTGTCATCTGTCAGAAAGATGCAAACCTTGGGCTTTTAAAAATAAAGATCGATAGACTCACTTGATCAACACGCAGGATACGTGCATGTCACAGTGTCCCACTGACATGTAGGTCAGATTTCAGACTGCACAGTTGAGTTGGTATTATTCCCTTACTGTTCGTCAGACAATTTCTGATTTATTGGCGGCAACTTGTCAAATAGTTGTTTGTATTCCTCTATGAGCTTTGTATACTCTTGCTCAAAATCCTGGGTTGCGTGGAATCGAAAAAAGGAAACAGGAGCAAATGCCAGTTCTCCTTTTTCGAATATCTCCTGGATGGTTTGGGCAAGGCTTTCGGTTTTGCCAATGAAAATATGCTCTTGAAGGATATCAGCAAATTCATAGACGCCGGAAAAATCTGGGGCATTTTTTATCTGTTCAGGGATTAACTTACGCCAGTAATCATCAATAGGCATGGATAAATATATACCTAATATTGGTTAAGTCAAGGGAAAGATGGCACTGCGTGCGGGATTGGTCGCTTCGCAACGGTTATGGTTCACTATCGTGAACGGTTATGGCACTGCCGTGCGGTTCCTGAATTTCAAACGTTTTAGAGGCTATTAACGATCTAAACGTCTTTTAGTTACTGAATAACTTAGTTACTTAATTACTGCTTTACTCCGTGTCTTACCGGCGGTATTCATGGAGTGGTCTAGTTGTTAGTGAAGCACTTTTAGCAAATCGAATAGCCTCTATTTCTGCACGAGCTGAGCTCAAGGCAGTTATGAATGGGATATTAAGTTCTATTGCGAGACGTCTCATAGCGTAACCGTCGCGCTTGGCGCGATACGTAAGAGTTGGTGTATTAATAATCAAATGGATTTTTTCCTGGCGCATTAGATCAAGGGCATTCGGCGATTTATGCTCGCTAATTCGATAGACTATTTTCAGCTGGATACCATGATTTCTCAAAAATTCTGCGGTTCCGCGTGTGGCAACAATACTGAATCCAAAACTGATAAAATCTTTTGCTAATTGTATAACTTTTGGTTTATCTCCATCCCTTACTGTCATATAGACTGTACCGCGCTTGCTGAATTTATTATCACTGAGGATAGCCTTATAATAGGCGGCTCCGAAACTTCGGTCAATAGCCATTATTTCACCGGTTGATTTCATTTCAGGTCCAAGTATCGGATCAACCCCAGGTAATTTCAAAAAGGGAAAGGTCGGACCTTTGATTGAAACAAACCTGGTTTTGGGTAGTGCATGCTGTTTTTCTTTCAAAAGACTTTCCAGTTTTTTCCCGATGATGATTTGCGTTGCCAATGTGGCAAGTGGTAAACCGATTGTCTTTGACACATAGGGGATGGTTCTTGAGGCTCGAGGGTTTGCTTCCAGCACAAATATCGATCCATTTTTTATCGCAAATTGTATATTGATAAACCCTTTTGTATTCAGGGCAAACGCTAGTTTTCGAGTAATGGATTTTATTCTATTGATAGTACGCGGCGTAAGCGTATAGGGCGGCATTACACAGTATGAATCGCCCGAATGAACCCCTGCTTGCTCAATGTGTTCCATTACACCTGCAACATATACATCACGACCATCGCAGAGTGCATCGACATCCACTTCAACTGCATCAGCTATGTATTTATCAACGAGTACTGGATGTTCTTTGGAGACTCGCGCAGCGCTTTCTATATATTGCTTAAGGCCTTCAGGTTCGTACACTATTTCCATCGCGCGACCACCGAGGACATAGCTCGGTCTCACGATTACTGGGTAGCCAACCTGTTCCGTCACAGTTTTAACATCTTCATAAGTATGCCCGGTACCAAATGCAGGATGCTTTATCCTTAGCGTTCTTAAGAGGTATGAGAACAGTTTACGGTCTTCGGCACGATGTATATCGTCAGGTTGAGTTCCAAGGATTGATATTCTTTGCCTATCTGATTCGCCGAGCTTGGCAAGCGGCAGGGCAAGGTTTATTGAAGTCTGTCCGCCGAACTGGAGGATTATTTTGTTGCAGTTTTCTGTCTCGAGAACATTCAGAACGTCCTCGAGAGTTAGCGGTTCGAAATAGAGTCGGGTTGAGACATCAAAATCTGTCGATACAGTTTCAGGGTTGCTATTAATCATAATAGCTTCAAAACCCGCCTCTTTCAAAGTTAAGGCGGCATGCACACAGCAGTAGTCAAATTCTATGCCTTGACCGATACGTATCGGCCCCGAGCCGACAATCAGAATCCGTTTTTCATTCTTCCGTTTAGGTCTCTTCCTGGGTGCAGTGTAGTAAGTAGAATAGAAATAAGGGGTTATTGCCTCGAATTCACCAGCGCATGTATCGACCATGTTGAAACCCGGTCTTATGTGGTGGGATATTCTCATGCTCCGTATTTCATCAGCAGTTTGGTTAGTGAGTCCAGCAATTATCTGATCAGAATATCCAAGGCGTTTTGCCTGCATCAATAGCTGTTCATCCAGACATTCTTTCTTCAGTCTTTTCTCAAAGGCTACAATCCTCGCTATCTTTCGAATGAAGAACTTGTCAATTTTCGTTAGTTCTGAGACCTTGTTTATGGAGTAACCACGACGCAGTGCTTCAGCTATACAGAAGAGTAATCGGTCGGTTGGTTCCTGCAGCTCTCTTATCAATTTGTGTTCGATAATCGCTTCTTGCTCAAAACCATATTGGTCTATTTCTAAAGCACGCAGCGCTTTTTGAAGGGATTCTTCTATAGTGCTACCGATCGCCATAGCTTCACCGGTTGATTTCATCTGAGTTGTGATCCTGCGGTCAACTGTGGGGAATTTATCAAATGGCCAGCGCGGTATTTTAATAACAACATAGTCAAGCGTCGGCTCAAAAGCGGCGGAAGTTTTTTTGGTTACGGCATTGGGTATTTCATCTAGGGTCATGCCCACCGCTATTTTCGCACTAACCCGTGCGATCGGGTATCCAGTAGCTTTTGATGCCAGGGCTGATGAGCGTGATACCCGTGGGTTCACTTCGATTATTCTGTATTCCCATTTGGATCTGTTTACTGCGAACTGGATATTGCACCCACCGCATATTTTCAGAGCCCTTATGATCTTTAGACTGATACTTCTTAATTTCTGGTTTTCTTGGTCAGTGAGCGTTTGGGCTGGAGCAACAACCGCGCTTTCACCCGTGTGCACACCCATTGGGTTGATGTTTTCCATACTGCATATCGTTATACAGTTATCGTCACCATCGCGCATTACCTCATATTCAAATTCTTTCCAACCCAATAGGTTTTCCTCAATCAGTATTTGTTTTATCGGTGATTGCCTCAGCCCTGCTGAGGCAATTTCCTGTAAATCCTGCCAGGATTTAGCTATACCGCTTCCTGTGCCACCGAGTGTATAAGCCGGTCTCACAAGTACCGGGTAGGAAATTCGTTCAACTGCTTGAGATACCTCGTTGAGGTTCTGGCACACGAAACTCTTGGGGCTTGGTTCATGTACAGCTTCTATGAGGTGACTGAATGCCTGCCGGTTTTCTGCCATTTCAATTGTTTCGTAGGTTGAACCGAGTAGTTCGACCGAATATTTAGCGAGGATGCCTTGGTGTGCCAATTGGTATGACAGATTGAGTGCAACCTGTCCACCAAAACCTGGTAATAATCCATCAGGACGTTCCTTTTTGATGATCTTGGTCAATGTATCGATGTTGAGAGGTTCGATATAAACAATATCAGCGGTTCGTTCATCAGTCTGTATTGTCGCAGGATTTGAATTGACAATGATTGTTCGATATCCTTCTTCCCTGAGGGACCAGCTTGCTTGGGAGCCTGAAAAATCGAATTCAGCGGCTTGACCAATGATAATTGGTCCAGATCCAATGATGAGGATTTTCTTCAGATCTTTGCGCTTTGGCATATTGCTAGCTCTGAAAATTCTCTAAAAAGAAACTCGGTATCACGCGGACCAGGTGCGGCCTCGGGATGGAATTGCACGGAAAAGACAGGTCGGTTCAGGTGGCGTATACCTTCAATCGTGCCGTCATTTACATTCACCCAGGTGACTTCGGCATCGAGGTTCTTTTTGGCTCGAAGCGCATACCCGTGGTTCTGTGATGTGATGTGGATTTTCTGGCTGCGAAGATGTTTAACCGCATGGTTTGAACCGCGGTGACCAAACGTCAGTTTATAAGTCTTAAAACCAAGCACAAGGCCCAGTATCTGATGGCCAAGGCAGATACCGAATATCGGGTACTTATCAATCAATTTTTCAACTGTTTTGGCAGTCGTTGACATTATTGCCTCGTGTGCTGGGTTTCCTGGGCCATTTGAAACTACGATACCGTCAGGTTTTAATCTATCAATAGTCTTAATATCAGTATCAAACGGAAGTTGGATCACAGTTCCATATTTTATTAGCTGTTTTAAAATACTTCTTTTCACACCACAGTCTATCAATACAAAACGGCCTGGACCCCTACCATGGATGATTTTTCTAGTACAGGATACGTGACTGACCAAGTTCTCAGTATCTGGATGTGGCATCTGTTTGATTCTTTGAAGCAATGCTTTGTAATCTATTTTGGAAGGGCGAGCGACAATCATTGCCTTCATTGTCCCGTGTTTTCTTATTTTTAAGGTCAAGGTTCTGGTGTCGATATTGTAAAGGCAAGAGACTGCTGATAAATCAAGGAATTTATCGAGATGCATACCACGGTAAGCGGAAAAATCGGGTTCTTTCAAGATGAGCCCTCTTATTTGTACTTTGCTTGATTCGAAGTTCTTTTTCCGGATGCCGTAGTTGCCGATTAGAGGATAGGTCATAAGAAGGATCTGTCCGGAATATGAAGGGTCAGTAAAGGCTTCTTCATAACCGCTCATTGATGTATTGAAGACTATTTCACCGAAAACATCTTTTTCCACACCAGCATGTTTGGCTTTGATGAGTGTTCCATCCTCGAGAATGAGGAAAGCAGTTGACATCCTAAAAATATAGTATACTTAAGAAGTGTTGTTTGTCAATAAACAAATTCCAAGAACCAAGCTCCAAGAACCAAGAACCAAGCTCCAAGAGCCAAGAGCGTAGGGCGCTGTAGTTGTCTGATTTATCAGACAATGCCCGATGAATCGGGCAACTACAATAGCGTAGAGAGCAAAGCCTAAGGCGTAAGGCGTAGAGAGTAGGGGGAAATGGCACTGCGCGTGCGGGATTGGTTGCTTCGCAACGGTTATGGTTCACTAGCGTGAACGGTTATGGCTCTTGCGAGCGGGAAAAGAGCGTAAGGCGTAGAGAGTAGGGGGAAATGGCAGTTATTAGGTAATTAAATTATTTTGGGATTTGGTTCTTGGAGTTTGGAGCTTGGTTACTCAATGAGGTTTTTACATTTCCTCGATGAAATGTGTTGAGATATCACCTTTGATAAACTTTTTGTTTTCCATAATCTTCTGATGGAAAGGGATGGTTGTTGGAATTCCTTCAATAACGATTTCTTCAAGCGCATGTTTCATGCGTGCGATCGCCTCCTGGCGCGATGATCCGTGGCATATCAACTTGCCGATCAGTGAGTCATAGTGACTCGGAATATTGTAGCCGGCAAATATATGGGTGTCAAATCTAATGCCGAGGCCTTGTGGCATATGGAAGAAACTGATTCTGCCTGGCATTGGCACGAAGTTGCGCTCAGGGTCTTCTGCATTGATACGACATTCTATGGCATTACCTCTAAACTCAATGTCATTTTGCCTGATCGTTAGTTTCTCACCGAGTGCAATTTTTATTTGTTCTTTTAGTAAATCTATGCCAGTTACCATTTCAGTCACGGGATGCTCAACCTGTATTCTTGTATTCATTTCCATAAAATAAAAATTCTTGTTTTCATCCAGGAGAAATTCAACGGTACCAGCGGATTGATACCCGATACCATGTGCAGCTTTTACTGCATTTTTGAATAGTTTCTGCCGTAATCTACGGTCGATACACGGAGCAGGGGATTCTTCAAGTAACTTCTGGTGACGACGTTGGATAGAACATTCCCTTTCGCCCAGCGCTATCACGTTACCAAAACTATCACCCAGGATCTGTACCTCAATATGCCTGGGCCGAGCAACATATTTCTCGATGTATATTCTACCGTCGCCAAAGGCTGCCTTGGCTTCTGCCTGGGCGATACGGTAACCTGATTCCAGCTCTTCGTCATTACGGGCGATTCTCATGCCTTTACCGCCGCCGCCTGACGCTGCCTTCAGCATTACTGGATAGCCGATTTCTTCAGTTGTTTTTCTCACCGCGGCAAGCGATTCTATTGCGCTATCGCTGCCCGGGATGCCAGGAACACCGGCTTGGTTCATGGTGTTCTTTGCTTTTATCTTGTCACCCATTGCTCTTATGTGTTTGGGATCAGGACCGATGAATGTAATACCGCAAGATTCGCAAATTTCGGCGAATTCCGGGTTTTCAGCGAGAAATCCATAGCCCGGATGAATTGCTTTAGCACCAGTTATTTCTGCAGCACTGATAATGCGTGTTATATTTAGGTAGGAATCTCTGCTCGGTGGTGGACCAATACATACAGCTTCGTCAGCGATCCTGGTGTGTAAGGCATCACTATCAACCTCTGAATACACGGCAACTGTTTCAAGCTTGAGTTCTTTGGCAGCGCGGATAATGCGGATTGCAATTTCACCGCGGTTAGCAATTAGTATTTTTGTAAATTTCATAATTTCATAGAAATTTTGAATGTAAACGGATGGCTAGGATTCAAACGGATTCTATTTCTGTCTGTATTCGTCTAAACCCGTATGAAACTACTTTTTATCGAACGCACCCCATCCTCGTTCTGCAGTGGCTTCAATGCCTACGAGTCTAAGTTTGAACTCGTCAGGGTTAGTAACTGCTTGTATTGCGTCATCATATGCTATCATTCCGTCTTTATAAAGCTTGAAGATGGATTGATCAAAGGTCTGCATGCCATACTGGCCGTATCCTTCCTCAATCGCGGATTGTATCAGCAAAGTCTTAACTGGATCCATGAGGTAATCTTTGATCGTTGGTGTTGTTAAAAGGACCTCGACTGCTGGTATCCTTCCTTTGCCGTCTGCACGAGGCAATAAGCGCAAAGAACAGACACCGACCAGAGTCGTTGCGAGCAGCACTCGGATATGCTGATGTTGGTGAGGTGGGTAAAATGAAATAATTCGGTTAATTGTTTCAGTTGCGTTCAAGGTATGAAGGGTTGAAAGAACAAGGTGGCCTGTATCCGCAGCCTTGAGCGCAGTGTCCATGGTTTCCCGGTCTCTTATTTCACCAATCAGAATCACATCCGGGTCCTGACGCAGAATGTGTTTTAAGGCAATAGAAAAGGA
>JAUWGT010000034.1 GCA_030606265.1 Candidatus Stahliibacteriota bacterium
ACAGTACATCCAGACACACGGTTACTGGTGATCCCGGCTTCACGCAGGGTTTATCTTGAGGCTCTACATGAAGGCTATATTGATATTTTTGTCCGAGCCGGCGGGCTTGTATTGAATCCAGGATGCGGACCTTGTCTCGGTGCGCATCAGGGTTTACTTGCTCCCGAAGAAATCTGTCTGGCAACGACGAATCGCAATTTCAAGGGGCGGATGGGTAGTCCAGAAGCGTTTGTTTATCTGGCATCACCTGGTACTGTTGCCGCATCAGCAATAAAGGGGGAGATAACTGAGCCATGTTGATTAAGGGGAAGGTATACAAATTCGGCGACAATATAAATACTGACGTGATATATCCGGGTAAGTATCTGTCTATCACCGCAGATCGCGAGGAAATGGCAAAGCATTGTTTTGAAGCAGTCCATCCTGAATTCCTGCAACACGCGAAATCCGGTGATATCATAGTCGGCGGTAAGAACTTCGGCTGCGGTTCATCCCGTGAGCAAGCCGCCACTTGCCTTAAGTACTTTGGTATCAGAGCCGTGGTTGCTGAAACCTTTGCCCGGATTTTCTACAGAAATGCAATCAATTTGGGTCTGCCAGTGATTATCGCACCGGGGATTACGCAGCAGGTTGAGCACAAGGATGATATTGAAATCGATCTGCAGACCGGTATAATTAAAAATATGCGCACTAATGAAATCATTGAAGCAAAGAAACTACCGGATTTTATTTTGAAGATAGTTAGAAGCAATGGTTTGATACCATATTTGAAGAAAAAACTCGGTATATTAAGTAATTAGGAGGAACTAATGAAACAATTTGTCGTTATAGGATTAGGCCGTTTTGGGTCAAGCATTGCCCAGGCACTAAGCGAAAAGGGTTTTGATGTCCTGGCTATCGACGAAGATGAAGAACGCATTAAGGAAATGGAAGGTATAGTTTCTCAATCAATCGTTATGGACGCCACTGATGAAAAAGGTTTAAAAGAACTCGGCATTACTGATTTTGATACGGCCATAGTGAGTATGGGTGAGACTATAGAAGATAGTATTATGATCACCTTATCATTGAAAGAAATGGGTTTGAGAAAGGTGATCGTGAAAGCGAAAAGTGAATTACACTCGAAAATCCTGAGGAAAGTCGGAGCTGATCGAATTATCTTTCCGGAAAGGGAAATGGCTGAAAGACTTGCTGAGAGCATCGCCAGTCCAAAGATCTTTGATTTTATTGAGCTTTCAAAAACCTACGGCATAATCGAAATGGTTGTTCCCAAGAGACTCGTTAATAAAACCCTCAGTGAGTTAAAAATGCGTGAGAAATTTAGAGTGAGTGTGATCGCTATTAAGAGGAAGTTACCCTTTACCCTACCTGATGGCTCAACAGACTTCAAAGAGGAAATCATTGTTGGTCCGGGTGGTGACGACGAAGTAATATCAGGCGATGTATTGATTATGCTCGGTAAAAACGAAAACCTCGAAAAAATTGAGAAATTATGAGTCAGGAATTCGACGACCTTCTCGAACTGGGTAATTTCTATATTCTAAGCCAAGAGTTTGAACAAGCCATTAAGGTTCTAAAAATGGCTGAAAAAATCGACCGAATGAATCCTGAGCTTTATAACAATCTGGGTATGGCTTACGAAGGCTTAAGTGAAAAAGATAAGGCGCGCGATTCGTTCCGGCTCGTCTTAAAGCTGGATCCAAACCACAAATCAGCTCAGGAACACCTTACCAGGTTGATTGAAGAATGAAGACCAGGTATATCGAGCAAGAGATGGTTTATACTGGCGTACAATTACACAGCAACTATGCATATAGTGAATTCGATTTGCTTGGCGATTCAATTATTGCTTTCTGTGGGAAGTGTGATATTCCGCCCGAACAGATGGTTGATATTGAAGATGTCAAAGACAGTGCAACGATATATTCTGAGTCGATGTTGCATTTTATTGTTGAACACTATGATACTGATCTTGAAAAAGCAGTCCTCTGGCAACTCGTGTTGACTACCATTGTTGGCGAAGTTCTAAGTGAGATGTCCCGTAGTGCCAGTATTACAAGACGAGGGAGTGATTTGTATGATGGCGATGCTAAATTGTCAATTTCTATTGCGACCGTGACGCCGCTATCTTCGCTCATACACTTTGGTATTAATATTGTATCTGATAATACACCGGTCAAGACAAAGGGTTTAAAAGACTATACTATTGATCCACGTAAGTTTGCTGAGCAAGTTATCGCCCGATACAAGAGTGAACAGACAGCTATTAACAAAGCGCGCTGTAAAGTAAAATGGACTCAATAGGATTGAGTAACATGCGAAGCATGAAAGGTTATATTAGCCAAGTTTTCACTTCTATCCAGGGTGAAGGCATCAAAGTGGGGAGCCGACAGACCTTTATAAGATTTTTGGGCTGTAACCTTTCCTGTAATTATTGCGACACACCAAATACCCAAAAAATGGAGGGTCTGTTTGTCTATGCTGGTAAGATCTCACCTAATCCAATTGAATTGGATTCGCTTCTTGATAAACTGGATGCTGACGAAATCAATATCACCGGTGGGGAACCCTTGTTGCAAATTGATTTTCTTGACGGCTTATGCAAGAAGATTAGGCAGATGAACAAGGATATCTGTCTCGACACTAATGGTACTTTACCTGATGAGTTGAAGAAAGTCATACATCACATGAATACCGTGTCCTTAGATTTCAAAATCCCTACAGCAACGGGACGACCTAAACTCTGGGATGAACATGAGAAATGCCTCAAAATAGCTGCCAGTAAGGAAGTGTTTGTGAAAATGGTAATTAACGAGAATGTATTACCGCAAGAACTCGATAAGACGTGTGAAATCATAAGAAAGGTGGATAAGAACATACCGCTTATTATTCAGCCGGTTTTCGAACGGGTGATCCCCAATATCCTTGATCTTCAGAAAACCGCACTAAAGCGGCTAAAGGATGTACGAATAATACCTCAGGTCCACAAGTATCTCGGTCTTATCTAGGGTTAAAGCCCGATGTTCTTGTCGGTTAATTAAGGTGGATAACCCACTTTCTCAAGAAAATTGTTACGATATGAGAGATTCGGTAAAAGGTTGAACAACATCGTATTGTAGAGACCGAGTCTCGGTGAACTTGAGATGTTTCTGTAGAGAATAGAATCCCAGGAATAGAAGCCATCACGCAACCACTCCATCCATGAATAAAGAGCTTGTGGCGTCATACCCGGTATTTGGACAACCGGCATCCAGTGATCAAAGAGTGTCAGATCCTGTGCAATAAAACCATCCTTTTGATATTTTCGATAGGTCCGAGTTTTGGGCATTGGTGTCTGGGCTGTAACTTTGATCATATCAACTTTGGCATTAAGAAGAAACTTCAGTAATTTTCGATAGAAAGTAAAATCTTCACCTTCAAAACCGAGTTTTAACAAAAGACCACATGCTATTCTGTTGTTATGGAGCAGTCCGGTCTGGCGCTTCTTTTCCTTTAGGAAGTTCGTATCATCGATTTTGTGTACCAAATCATCACCTAACCAGTCTTCTTTTAGGTGTATGATGCGGACACCATTGTCGCGCAGTATAGGGATTATTTTAGCGTAATTGAACAGCCGACCAGTACTCTGACATATCCACATCTTTTTGAAACGCCAGCACTTTTCCAAAAAACTGATTGCGTAATCGATATCATGGAAGAAATCGTCATCGCGTAAGAAGACGATTTTTCGCTTTATATGCGTAACTGCATGGATTGCCTCGCCGAGATCCCACTGGACCAGTCTTTTGTACATGATGTTCTCATAGCAGAAATCTTTGTTGCGTTTAAGGCACGTGCAGCCAAAGGATGTTCTCAGTTGTGATAGTGCCGGGGTTAAGCCATATTTAGTCTCAATTGTGCGGTCGACATTAAAGTGATCTTTCCGGTTTGACTTGTAAACCCTTGAAAGTTTACCGCTTGCCGCATCGGCAAGGATCTTCTTCCAGATATTGGCGATATCACCGGTTATTCTGCTGTCAGCGAATTTCTTGTTGAGTTCAGGAAAGAGTGTTGGGAAGAATCCATATGAGATAACCTTGGTATCCCGCGACCAGTTTTTCCTTACCGTCGATGAAACGTAGCGCGAAAGGTTAAGAGGTACGTTGACAACGACCAGATCGGGTGTGAACTCGGGCTTTTTTTCGATACGTTCATCATAGTATCTGAAGTCATGTTCTTTTGATAGAAAAGAAAGACGCATTGCATCATAATTAGGTCTACGAAAGAAAGCACTTCCTTTTATCGCTTCGTAGGAGGTATATCTTTTCTGGGTCGTTGCCGGGTTATAGAACAAAATTTTCATAGTGCTAAAATTTTGTTTGATTCACACGGATTACAGCAGATGTATACAGATGACAGTATCCGTTTGAATCCGTAAGGATCTGTCTAAATTCAAAGATGATGTCAATCATCTTGTGATGTCATTGAATGTGACGAACAGAATAAGGAGGAGAATGAGCGCATAGCCTATCTGTTGCATAATAAGTATTGTTTTCTTGCTGAATCGCTTACGTCTTATCGCCTCGATTGTACCGATAAGAATGTGGCCACCATCGAGTGCTGGAATAGGGAAGAGGTTGATTATCCCCAGGTTTATTGAAATCATTGTCAAAAGACCGAGTAGGCGTTCAAAACCCCAGTGTGCGGATTCGGCACTGAGTTTGAATATCGCGATGGGACCTCCAATTTGATTTGCTGGAATTTGACGTGTGATTAACTTATAGAAAATATCCAGAATGAGATATGTCAATCCGACTGTTCGTTCTATGGCTAATCCTGTGGCATTGATTATTGATAGGTATTTTCTAGAATGAGGCATAAATACCCCGATTTGACCGATTGTATCTTTAGCTACCGGGTCATAGATAATTGTTGGAGTTATCTCTGCGAGCCGTTCTTCATCACCGTGTTGCCACTTGAAAACAAGGGGAGTATCTTTTGTTTGACGCACTATTTCCACCATTTCGTACCACGTGTGTATCTGTTGATCGTCAATTCTGAGAACCAAATCTCCTTTTTTCATACCTGCTTTATCAGCCGGACCGTTCTGTTTTAGATTGGCGATAAGCGGAGGTATGATCGGCCTCAGTCCAGTTGACTCAGCTTCGAAGAGAAGCGTGATATCAACTACTTCGCCATCCCTTAACGCGGTCACAGTGATCTCTTTGCGATGATTTCCACGCTCAAGGAATTCTTCCCAGTAACTGACAGGTATACCATCAAGAGCGATTATCGAATCACCAGTGACCAATCCAGAGTTCTCATAATAGCTTCCTTCAACAATTTGGACCCGCATGTACGGCGTAATGATCAAACCGTAGATCACAAAGCTGAAAAACAATACGATAAAAGCTGAAACAAGATTGAACAGGGGCCCAGCTAAAACAACGATTATACGTTTGTATATGGGTGCATCATAGAAACCAAGCTGCCCTTCTGGAAGTGTTGGGGTTTTGGGTTCTGGTGAGGGTTCTTTATCATGTTTCAGGATTTTGCCTTCATCTTCGCCAGCCATCTTTACGTAGCCACCCAAAGGAAAGTATGCTATTCGGAAATCAGTTTCGCCAATTTTCATCCTGATTAACGGCGGACCGTAGCCTATCGAGAATTTCTCGACTGGTATGCCGAATATTTTGGCAAGTAAAAAATGGCCAAACTCGTGGATCGTTATGCAAAAACCGAGAATGAAGAGAAATGGCATAATTGAATACAAGATAAAGTTGATCATAATAGACTCCTGACTGTTTGTTTTGCCCATCGAGCATGCTCTATGTAATCCTCAATAGAACCTTTTCGGGGTTTATGTTTACTTATAACTTTTTTGATTATACGCGAAATTTGGTGAAATTCAATCCTATTTTCAAGAAATGACTTAACTGTTTCCTCATTTGCGGCATTTAATACGGCAGGCATACTCTTACCTGTAGTAAGGGCATCATAGGCAAATCTGAGACATGGGAATTTCCTGTGGTTAGGGGGCATGAACCTTAAATACCTTACCTGACTTATATCTAAGTGCTCGACCATTGATGTACGTCGCTGGGGACATGTAAGTGAATATTGGATAGGTAATTGCATATCTGGTGTGGACATTTGAGCAAGTATTGTGCCATCGGTAAACTGGACGAGCGAATGACATATCGCTTCAGGGTGTATCACAACCTTGATACGCTCAGCAGGTAATTTAAAGAGATGGTGTGCTTCAATGACCTCGAGCCCTTTATTCATCATCGTTGCAGAATCTACAGTGATCTTAGCACCCATTTTCCAAACTGGGTGATTCAAGACATCTGTTTTTGTTACATTCTTCATCGATTTTTTAAAGAATGGTCCGCCTGAAGCGGTTAATATTATTGCCTTGACTTCATCTTTATTTCTGCCTTCAAGACACTGGTATATAGCTGAATGTTCGCTGTCGATAGGTATGAGATCGACATTATGCCGGTTAACCTCGCGCATGATGATGTCGCCGAAACTGACCAGTATTTCTTTCGTCGCAAGACATAAGCGTAGATGTTTCTCGATCGCCTTTTTTATACCGAGGATACCGACTGCACTGGCAAACGCAGCGATCAGAATATCTGCCTCTGTGGCTTCGATCATTTCAGTAATGCCGCCTTCACCGCAGAAAATCCTGGCTTTGGTTACTTCGCTCTTAAGTGTGCTATAGTGCTCTTTTTTGATCAGGGTGACACTGCGTGGTTTTATATCCTTGGTTTGTTCAATAAGCATTTGATAATTAGTATAAGCGGCTAACCCGACGATTTTGAAATCACGAAGGTTTTCTATAACTTTTATCGCGTTGCGTCCTATGGATCCAGTTGATCCGAGTAGGATGACTTTCTTCATCTTAGCTTCTCGATAAGTTTGAGATCATCTTTCTTCGTTACTTTGATATTATCACGGCGACCCTGAAAGATATAGACCGGGATTCCCTGTGCCTCAAGCAGGCTAGCTTCATCTGTGTACTCGTTGTCCAGCGTATTTTGCACAAAAGCCTTTTTCAGGAGTCTTATATCAAAGAACTGCGGCGTCTGAACCAGGAATAGATTGTGCCGTGGCACGGTGTGCAGGACGCGGTGGTTTCTTGCTTCCTTTATAGTATCGCCAATTGCAGTACCGAAGATCACAGCTTTGTGTTTCTTGCATAGCTTTATGCCTTTATCTATCAATGACTGAGCGACCAAGGGTCGGACAGCATCGTGGATTAAAGCGATACCTGATTGTTTCCCTATTTGATCCAGACCATTTGAGACTGAATCTTGACGGCGCCTGCCTCCAACGACTATTTTTTTGACTTTTGTCAGCTTGAATTCTTTAATGAGCTGTCTTACCGTACGTGTTTTGTTTCCTGGTACGACAACAATTATACTGTCGATATGCGTATTTCGCTGGAAAGACTGGAGGCTGTAGATAAATATCGGGATACCGTGGAATGCGTGGAACTGCTTGGTACCTCCGAATCTCCTGCCTTGCCCGGCGGCTACGACAATAGCGTAATTGCGCATTGGAAATGATAGTCAGATTATCCAGGAAGTCAATGATTGATAGCCGTTAACAGTTGTCGGGCATCGCCGCACCTATGATTCTCTGTAATTGTTCGATTTTCGGTGGAAGCTTGTAGTTGCGCCATTTATGACGCATATTTGCTTTAAATTTCAAGATATTTTGCACGATGAATCGTGCGACTACATTAATCCATGAGTCTGAACAATTATAATTAACTATTGACATTTAAGGAATTATGAATATGATTTATTATTAATTAGCCCCATAAGGAGGTGGCATTATGAAAAAAATACTTGCGGTTCTTCTCCTTGCTATTGTCGTTATTGGTTGTGGTCCAAAAATGGCAACTCAGGAGACTCTGGATGCGCTCGCGGAAGCTAGAGCCGCCCTAGAATCTGCACAAACGAGGATCGCCGAGCTCGAAGCTGAGTTCGACGAATTGACCTCGATGAAAATGGAACTCGAAAATGAAATTGCCGACCTCAATAGCCAAATCGATGAGTTGCAAAGCAAGATCGATAAACGCTGCAAGAAATAAGGAGGATAAAATGAGAAAAATCGCTTCTGTTTGTTTGGTTCTTTTCTTACTCGTTCCTGCCTTTATGTTCGCTGAGGATAAACTGACCGAAGAGCAAGCGCAGGTTGAGCTATTGAGTCTGCAACAGCAAATTGCTGAAGCTGAAGCCAAAATATCGGAGCTCGTTTCCGATGTTGAGGCATTACGGGCAGTCGTTGGTGATTTGGAGACAACCCGTGATGGACTCGCGGTAAAGCTCGATGAATTAAAAGAAGCATGGAAAGTATGCCAGTACGGACGTTATAAGGTCATTGAGGGAGATTGGTTGTCCAAAATCGCAGGTATGCGGGAAGTATATCATGCCGGTGCAAAATGGCCCATGATCTTTGAAGCAAACAAGGAGAAAATCAATAACCCAAACCTTATATATCCAGGTTGGGTATTGATGATTCCCTATCTTGAGAGTTATGACGTAATACCTGGCGATTATCTTACATTGATTGCTTCATACTATTCCATCTACTCGAATTCGAGAAGATGGCCTGAAATATATGAGGCGAACAAAAATAAGATTAAAGATCCTGATTGGATATACCCAAGACAGGAATTTGTAATACCACATAACTAGAAATTTTGGGAGGGGCAGTTAACTGCCCCTCCCTAGAATGTGAAAGTATCGATCCCCATAACTGATTACAATCCTAACGAAGTTCTTGGTTTCCAAGATGAACTTCTCAAGAAAATCCAGATTAAATTCAACATCATTGTATCGATGCGCGATGAGTGTATTCACCTGAAAGGCGATGAAGAAAATGTCCAAAAGGCAGCTAAGGCGATAGGGAAAGTGTTGAAGAACCTGGACAAAAAGACAAAGGATGCGCAGCAGAAGATCACAAAAGTGGAAGAAAAAGACCCCTTATGCGTAACCACGCCAAAGCGTTTGGTTAAGGTAAAAAGTGATGGACAAGCAGAGTACGTTAAAGCTATTGATGATCACGATATTGTAATTAGTATTGGACCAGCTGGTACGGGTAAGACTTATCTCGGCGTGGCCAAGGCAGTGTCGTACTTGATGTCTAGACGGGTTGAGCGGATAATCCTGGCGAGACCAGCAGTTGAAGCAGGTGAGTCCTTGGGATTCTTGCCCGGTGCAATTGAGGAAAAGGTTGATCCCTATCTGAGACCACTCTATGATGCGCTCCATGATTTTCTTCCATATGACCGTGTGAAGAAATACCTTACCATGAAAACTATCGAAGTTGCGCCCCTTGCTTACATGAGGGGCAGAACACTCAACGATTCATTTATTATACTCGATGAGGCGCAGAATACGACGAGCATACAGATGAAGATGTTCTTGACGAGGATGGGGTGGAGATCAAAGGTAGTTGTTACTGGTGATATAACTCAAATCGATTTGCCATCTGGTGTATCATCTGGTTTGATTGAAATTCAGCACATCCTGAAACATATCCAGGCGATACGATTTGTGTATTTGAATGAAAGCGATGTAGCCAGACATAATTTGGTCCAGAAGATTGTCAAAGCCTATGAAGCAGAAAATACCGACTAATCACCTTATCCTCATAGGTTTTGTCCTTTTGCTGAATGCGATATTCCCGCCACCTGGAGTACCGACAAAACATAGCATTAACGAAGGTAAGATAGCGACTGCGAATATAATCGCTCCTTATGATTTTCTTATCCCCAAAACCGAGCAGGAATTATATGAAGAAAAAGCGGAAATCGCCGCGAGGATTCCACCTGTTTTTGATCTGGATAATTCTGTCCACAAAATGGTCATGAAAAAGCTGGATGGTCTTCAGTTCCTCGTTGATTCACTCCGTGATATTTCGTCTCTTACTGAGGATTCCCTCATATTTCTTGTTCAGAGAGAATATGCGCTTGATAGTGACGTAATTAGATACCTGGTCAAAAACCCGTTTGCGCAAACTCATAAAGAGCTTGCCGACAGGTTGGGTAGCATATATGCCGCTGGTGTCCTTGATTCAAAACCCGCTCAATTCAGGATAATAACGATCGAGAGTGGTAATAGAGTAATAGTTGAAACAATCGAAAGACTATTTTCAATAAGTGAAGCAGAATCCATACTCAGTTACCGAAAGAAGCCTGAATACCGGGTACTCGTTAGTTTTCTGCTTGCCCCAAATGTCATCTATAATGTGAAGAAGACTGAAGAAAAAATAGAGGAGGTTTTTGCTAATGTCCCCAAGACAAAAGGGAAGATATTGAAAGGCGAAATCATAGTAGAGAAACACAAGCGGGTCACCAGAGAAGCAAGAGAGATAATCACGGTTTTAGAAACTACCTACATCTCAGTTGGTACCTGGGAAATATTGAAGACTATGCTTTTCAGAAATTTGCTTTACTTTGGAGCGATATTTCTTTTGCTAAATTTCAGTTTAGTTGCAAAAGCTCAACTCTTCGATGGGAAGAATATCTATTTCGTTGCTTTACTTTCAGCCGTATATTTGGTGATTGGCAAAATCACGTATGCAACGGACACGATATATCTCCTGCCAATCTCTTTTTTCGTTCTTTTGTTTGCGCTATATTTCAATTTCAACGTAGCGGTTATCATAACTCTGACTTTTGCCGCTGTATTTGGTATTATTTTGAACTCCATGCCGACGTTCATTTTTCTATTGGTTAGTGGGACAGTAGCCGCTTTTTCGTCGCGAACGATCAGCTCTAGATTGTCTCTTTACAGACCGATCATATATATCTCGATCGCCAATGTAGCGGCGATACTCTTTGCCGACCTCTATTTATTAAAAGGCCGGCTCAACTTATGGCATCTTGGCGAAGGTGTTTTGAACAGCGTCCTGGCGAGCGTACTTTTCGTTCTTCTATTACCCCTGTTTGAAAAACTTTTTGATTTTTGTACTGATCTAACACTACTCGAACAGGGCAATCTTAATCTGCCGTTATTCAAGGAGATGGCTATAGAGGCACCGGGCACTTATCATCATTCGATTATTGTAGGCAATTTGGCTGAAGCCGCCGCCCGAATGATTGGAGCAGATCCAATTCTGGCAAGGGTCGGCGCGTACTATCATGATATCGGTAAGCTTAAGAAACCGGAGTATTATATTGAGAATCAACGCGGCGTTAAGAATCCGCATGATACACTTAAACCGCAGATGAGTACATTGATTATCATATCGCACGTCAAGGATGGTGTCGGAATGGCGAAGAAGATGAAATTACCGAAGAAAATCATCAGCATTATCGAACAACACCATGGGACAACCACCATTGAATTATTCTATAACAAAGCACTGGATACTTCTTCATCTATCAACGAGGATACCTTTCGATATCCGGGTCCTAAACCAAAAACCAAGGAAGCTGCAGTAGTCATGCTTGCTGATACGGTTGAGGCGGCCGCGAGGAGCGAGAAGAATATCACCGTTACAAAACTGCAAAAAATACTGAAGGATAATATTGAAAAGAAGCTTGCCGACGGTCAACTCGATGAATGTCCTATCACACGGCAGGATTTGGGACTGGTGAGTACTACATTTCTATCAACCCTTACTGGTGTTTTCCACCCGCGTGTTGAATATGACCAGGATGGAGAAGACACCAACGAGAAGGCAAACAAGAAGAACAGAAGATCTTGATTGAAAGTTAATATTTTTAATCAAGCCACATGTTGTTTGGTGTCGAAAGTCAGAAAAAATATAGTTATCCTTATTGAGAAGACATTGGCCGCGGAGGGGACAATACTCAAAAACCTTAATATAATAATTACCAATGACAATTATCTTAAGGCACTAAACAGGAGGTTTCTAAAAAAAGACAAGCCCACGAACGTAATCTCTTTCCATATGGAGGAGGTTTCTGAAATATACATATCGTATGATCGCATCAGCGATACTAACGAATTGTACTATTACATTATACACGGTTTACTTCACATTATAGGCTATGATCATAGAACGAAAGGACAAACCGAGACGATGGAAAACAAATGTTTCCAGTATCTTAAGTATATACCCCAAAACAATTTGTGAAGATGGCGTGACCATACGTGCAGTGCAATTCATGATCACGATATTAGCAATACATATTTCGATTTAGCATGTTAGTATACCTTGCCCTAGTAGTCTTATTTCTGATACTGAGTGCTTTCTTTTCAGGCATGGAGGCGGCGATTTTTTCCTTATCGCGCTTCCGTGTAAAGACCCTCATTTACGAAGAGAAAAAAGGAGCTCAAACACTAGGTCGTCTAAGAAAGGAATCAGGGGAAACCCTTGCGGCTATTTTGTTGGCAAACCTCCTCGTGAACATTGCTGCCGCCTCAGTCGGTACTATCATTCTGATACAGATCATCGCAGGTCATAAAGTGAACTCTATACTCGTTTTCAGTATCGAATTTATACTGATGACATCCTTGCTTCTAATATTTGGTGAAATTACTCCAAAGACAATCGCGTTTTCAAATGCGGAATATCTAGCACTCAAGTTTGGCAAGATAATCAGCATTGTCTCTGGCGTTTTTCAACCGATATCATCGTTGATGGTATTATTTACCAAGACAATAATGAGCAAACGACCTCCGGAGGAACATACGGCGATATCTGAGAAAGAGATTAAAATAATGTTGAGTGAGGCTAAGAAAGACAAAGTATTAGATGAAGGCGAGGCTAAATTCGGTCATCAAATACTCCAATTCGGCAAGGTCCGAGTGAGTGATATTATGACCCCGCGACACAAAGTTATCGGCATCGCGGTCCAATCCAGTTTGCAGGACGTTCGGAAAATAATGGTTTTAGAGAAACACTCGCGAATTTGTGTTTTCAATAAGAACGATGATGTTGTGGGAATTCTCTATGCGAAGAATGTCTTCATTAGCGGTATAAACGACAAAACTCTAGAAGAAATCACTGTGAAGCAACTGATGCGGGAACCTTATATAGTCCCGGAGACAAAGCTGATTGATAACCTGCTCAGTGAGTTCAGGAGAAACGGCATTCACATCAGCGTTGTTGTTGATGAATTCGGTGATTTTAGCGGGATTGTTACGCTCGAGGATATTCTGGAATCTCTCTTTGGTGAGATAGTCGATGAATATGACGAGGTCACTGATCTTCCCTACAAAATGATCAGTGCCAATCGATATATTTTTGTTGGTGATATTAGTATTGGCGAGCTTGCCCGTGTGCTCGACGTAGAGCCATTTGCGGATGAAGGGGAGAGGTTGTCTGGATTCATCCTGAATCACTTTGGTAAAATCCCGAACGAAAAGGAGATAATTAAACTGCAAGGGCTCCAGATTGAGATTAAAGATATCCGAGATCGAATAATAGAACAAGTTATTATTGAGAAGGTAAGACCGTGATATACCTTATACTCCCGTTATTGCTTATTGTGCTACAAGGTTTCTTCGCGGCGAGCGAGACAGGCTTAATTAGTCTTGAGAAGATGCGTGTGCTTAGAGCAAAGAGCGAAAAGAAATTCTGGGCAGTGCGGGTCAGCAATTTCATGGATCGGCCGGAACGTTTTTTTTCGACACTAGCGGTGAGCGAGAATTTTTTAATTGTGCTGGCATCGACCCTGTTCGCCAATTTCTTCATCAGGCTTCTGGGCAGCAATGGAGTAATTCTCTCGACTATTCTACTTTCGTTATTTTCATTAACAGTTGGTTCATTCATCCCTAAATCGATAGCCCTTTCTTATCCAAGTAAGGTTATGAGCCGCCTCAGTAATTTGATTCATTACAATGAAGTCGTTATCTACCCGGTGGTCAGTTTTTACGCTTTCATTTCCAAAAGGCTGGCGCACCTTTTTAAGACTGAGGTAAAGACTGATTCATTACAAAGGTCTGATATTATTCATGCAATAAGTGAGTATGAAGAAGAGGCAAGACTATTTGCTTCAAGGCTTTTTAATTTTTCCAAACGTACGATCGGAGAGATCATGATACCGTTGGATACTGCCATTACGTGTTGCAGGGGCAATGAATTGAAATCGCTGACCGGAAAAAACAGGAGGATATATACAAGGATCCCAGTTTACCGAGGAGAAAAAACCAATATCATCGGCATTTTCAATATAAAAGACTATTTTTACAAAAATAGAATTATTTTGAGAAAACCGTTTTTCATTGAAGCAAAAGAGCGTTGTATGAAGATTTTTACCACGATGAAACAAAAAGGGGAACATATGGCAATCGTCGTTGACGAACAATCCATGGCGATCGGACTTGTGACCTTAGAAGACCTGCTTGAAGAACTGGTGGGAGAGATCAGGGATGAACAGTAAAACCGGTAGGATATTAGGGTTAATCGCTTTGGCGTTGTTGCATAACTTCTTTGCTGAGCAGATCTTTTAGTTGTGAAGGGATCTGTGTAGTGGTAAAGTCGAATCCACTCAATTCATCGACAAATATCTGTTCTTTAGCTTCATTGGAAAGCCGTTCATTGATAATAAAATAGGATTGATCTCTGAGTCGACAAAAACCGCCGCGACCAAAAAACCTGTCATATTTCACGACTATTGCTAAATCGCAGCAGAGCTTTTCAAAACTGGTGAGGATATTTGTTTTTTTCATTTTTCGCCACCAAATAATTTTGACAAGAAGCCTTTTTTCTTACCTTGCAGTCTTTCAACGCCTTTTTTCGCGGCTTTGTTATTTTCGTCCCAGTTGAGCGCCTCAAAGTATGATTCAAGTGCTTTTGACTTATTGGCGTTGTGTTCGTAGGCCAATCCGATGTTAACATAGAATATTGGATTAAACATTACTTGTTTGATTGCCAACTCAAGTTTTTCAAAACCCTCTCTTTGATACTGTTTCGTATATACCAAAGCAAGTCCTAAATATGATAGGTAGATAGGCTGTTCGTGGTAGCGACAAGCAATGCGTAGAAGGTTGACTGCTCGCCAGGGATCATTCTGTCTAAGGAATGCAATTGCTCTTCTAAAGGCATTCTTCGCTTGTGTTTCCCTAGCCTCATCCTTTGGTTTTGTACCCCTTTCCATGGATTTATCGTATTCTTCCTTTAATTGATCATCGGATAAAACACGATAACCTTCGGTAATCTTAGAGAATTTTTCGTTCGCTTTCATTTTTTCTTTAGGATCAAGGTAACGATCTGGATGATATTTTTGCGCTAATCTAAGATAGGATCTTTTTATTTCCTCGGGCGATGCATTAGCTGAAACCTTCAGAATCGAGTAATATGTTTCCATAGTATTGAAAAAATATAGTCAAATATCGTATCTTGTCAATACTTTTCTATGCGAGCTCCGAACAAAGATTTCTCAGCTCTCTTGATTACGGAGATTCCCGTATTTCTTTAGGGTTTTTTTTGTTTTTTCCCCTCAAACTGGTGAAGCGGATATTGTTGCAATACTGGCATTTCCATTTCTTTTTCTTGTGGTGTGTACCTCTTGTTTCTTTCATATTTTCACCGCAGCGGGGACATTTCATTTTGTCCCTTTTGCCGTTTTCTTCTTTGTTTTGGTCAGTTCTTCCTTGAGTTTATCGAGACGTATTTCGGCATTACTAAATCTTTTGTCGAGACGTAATGTTTTTTCATACATTGATATTGCTTCTTTGGGTTTATCAGCTCCTTCATAGGCAAGCCCTAAATTGTAGTACAATTCAGGGTCATGCGGATTTATTGTAAGGGCTGCGCTAAACTGCTTTATTGCCTGTTCATATTCTTCGTTGAGAAGATATGACTGCCCCAATTCCAGAAGAACTTCTATCTCTCCTTGTTCCATTCTCCTTCCTTTATTTATTTAACTTTCTTTCCTACGGATTATCGTATCTTTTGCAAAATCCTTTTTCTTTTCCGGATATTCCCTGATATAGTGAAGACCACGGGATTCTAGACGCATGATAGCCGATTTAACTATGAGTATTGCAATATCGGCAATATTTCGAGCCTCGGCATTTTGTATCAGTACACCATCATCAAACTTGGTGCAGAAATCGCTAATCGATCGGTGTGCTTTTTCCAATCCCTTCACATTTCGCATAACGCCGACGTATTGGTTCATGATTTGTTTGATCTGTAATCTATAATCTGGTCCAGTACACGCAGTTTTCTGCATGCACATTGTCGTTTTTACTTTAATTTCTTTGATCTCTTTTGCCTTTTCTGATGCCCTTGTTGAGAAAACCAGGGCTTCAAGCAAGGAATTTGATGCCAGTCTATTTGCGCCGTGTACACCAGTACAACTGCATTCGCCCAGGGCAAACAAGCGGTTTATTGACGATTCAGCCCAGGTATTAACCAAGATACCGCCACACGTATAATGGGCAGCTGGTACTACTGGTATTGGTTCACGAGTTATATCAACACCCCATTTTAGGCATGTTTCATAGATTGTCGGAAAGCGTTTCTTTAGATAGTCCGCATTAATATGTGAAATATCAAGTAGTACATATTTTGATTTGGTTGCACGCATTTCAGAAACACAAGCTCGCGCCACGATGTCCCGCGGAGCGAGATTTCCAGCCGGGTCGTACTTATCCATAAATGATTTACCGCTCTTTGTTTTCAATATGCCGCCTTCACCTCGTACTGCTTCTGATATTAAAAAAGCCCGGCCATCAATTTGTATATTGTAAACTGATGTGGGGTGAAATTGTACAAACTCCATATTTGCCACTTTTGCCCCAGCGCGATAGGCCATGGCAATACCATCGCCAGTGGCAATCGGTGGATTTGTTGTGTGGAGATATACTTGTCCGGTCCCACCAGTAGCAAGCACTGTGGCATTAGCCAAGATGTAGTCAAGCTTTTGTTTGTTGGCGTCAAAAAAGTAGAGCCCTAAACATTCACCGTCGACAACAATTAAATCGAGGGCAATCTCATTTTCACTTATTTCAACGTTTCTTCTCTTGGCTTCTTCCAAAAGGACACGTTCGATCTCATAGCCAGTATAATCCTTGGCATGTACGATACGGCGATGGGAATGACCGCCTTCCCTGCCGAGCTCAAAATCACCTTGATTGTCGAGCGTGAACAGACAACCCTCATTATACAGTTCCCTCACTAGCTTGGGACCATTTTCAACCATTATTCTCACGGCATCCTTATGGCTCAACCCTTCACCAGCTTTGACCGTATCATTCGCATGGTAATCAAATGAATCTCTATCAGCAAAGACTGATGCGATGCCCCCTTGTGCATAGTTCGTATTGGAATCAGCCTTATTCTTTTTGGTCAGAATGAGTACTTGACTATATTGTGCCGCTTTGGTGGCAAAGGTCAATCCGGCTATTCCCGATCCCACAACAAGGAAATCAACCTTTCTTGACATAGTAAATTCTATACAAAACTACGAAAATGTCAATATTCAGTCAGTTCAGGGGTCTCCAACTTTTGTTGACTCATGTTATTATATATATATAATTTGATGATGACTGTTGCGCAGGCAAAAAAAGAGATTGCCCGGTTAAGAAAACAAATCGATAGGCACAATTATCACTATTATGTACTGAACGATCCTCTGATAAGCGATTATGAGTATGATGATTTGTACAAAAACCTCGAGTTATTGGAAAAACGCTTTCCTCAACTTATTATACCGGAATCACCAACCCAACGAGTGGGTGGAGAGCCGCTTCAGGGTTTTAAAACCGTGGTCCATAAGACCAAAATGTTGAGTTTGGACAACACATATTCAGAAGATGACGTCAAGGAGTTTGACAAACGGGTCAAAAAGGTTCTTGATGATGATGTTAACTACGAGGTTACGCTTAAAGTAGATGGGGTTGCTGTCGCACTCCTTTATAAAGACGGTAAATTGGTCTTTGGCTCAACCCGGGGCGATGGTATTCGCGGCGATGACGTAACCCAGAACCTCAGAACGATCAGGTCCATACCACTACGTATTATGACTGGAGATTCTGTGTTGAAGAACATTGAAGTGAGGGGTGAGGTTTTCTTACCAGTATTATCCTTTGCAAAACTCAATAAGGAACGGGAAGACTCAGGGTTACCACAATTCGTTAATCCACGCAATGCAGCTGCTGGAACGTTGAAACTACTTGCTGCGCAAGAGGTCGCCAGACGTGGTCTTGACATATTCATTCATACTATACCCCGTTCACCTGGTGGTTCGTATAACTCTCACTATAAAACCCTTAAAGCACTTGGCAAGAATGGCTTTAAGATTATCCCACATATGAAGTTATGCACGTCTGTCGAACAAGTCCATGATTATATCACTAAATGGCAAAACAAGAGAGAGACCTTAGGATATGAGGTGGATGGACTGGTGATAAAGGTCGATAACTATGAGCAGCGTGAGCTATTGGGTACTACTATGAAGAGTCCCCGGTGGGCAATTGCTTACAAGTATCCAGCATGTCAGGTAA
>JAUWGT010000144.1 GCA_030606265.1 Candidatus Stahliibacteriota bacterium
CCTTTGAAAATACGCAGTCTACCAAGAAATCTTAAATTATACACAGGCGGTTCGATTTGAAAAATCGGCATCTTTAGAAAAATGCGAGATAATCCAGGGTTCTTGCCCTTTTTTATGAGCCGCACTACTGGTTCAGGGAAGAATAAGGCAAGGCGTTCAAAGAGACCACGAAGTTCTTGTGTATTAGCATAGCTAAGTGCTCGCATGTAGTCTTTTGCGCGCATCGTCCTTTTAGCCTGAAAAAGAAAGTGAGCCAAACACAGGCTCGGCATGCTAGAGATTTCTTTTGGTATACGCAGGTCTTGCAGTAGAATACGATGCAGAAAATATACTTTTTCAAGATGGTATTTTTTGGCTAATGGATTATATTTTCTAAGAATGAGTTGTGCTTTTTTCTTCTCACCGACAGCCGCATGACCACAGGCAAGGATAAATATAGCAGTGAAAAAAAAGGCTCTGCTTTCCTCTTTCTTTGAAAAAAGCAAACCCTCATTGGCAAGTGAAGATGCCTGCTGAAAATCACCTTGGTTAAGATGGAAAAGTGCTTTGCAAAGAAGGATCCTCGTGTGGTAACCCCATTTGTGCAATTCCTCTTGCTTTGATATTTTCGGAATAGCTTGATAATCACCTGATACAGTAAGAAAACCAAGAAGGCTGGAGTAGAGATCCTTTCGATACTCGCCAGAAACACCTTCCAGGGCTTTTCTTGCCCAATGTATTGCTTCGCGATACTTGCCCAATTTATAATAGAGCGAGGTCAGTTCGCCCATTAGAAAATAGGAATTGGGCAGATTTCGAATCAGTATTTTACATTCATTCGCACATTTTAGTGCATCCTGGATTCTGAACAAACTCGCCAACGCGTATCCCTCAAGTAATGCAATGGTGTAGCGTAACCACGGATCTCTCAGACCTTTCCCTTTTTTCCTCAGATGTATTGTTAGTTTGAGCAGATTTTGTGGTTCTTCGAGATAGGTCAGAGCGGCGCCTTCTTCGATGCCAACCCTGAGGGCAGAGTAATACAATCTCTTTTTTTCCAGGTTAGTTCTGAGAATTCTTGCCTTTTGTCGATAACGTCTCAGAGGAATCTTGCCTGATTGTGATAGGAGTAGATCAACCTGCCTTTTCAAAGAAAGTGAGTTTTTAGGTACAGCATTGAGCATCTTATCCTCCGAGCACACTGACAATGAATTGATAGCATGTGCTGCGTGCTTTATCCCTTGGTTACTCAACATTGTTTTTATTTTCTTAATATTCTCTCTTGACTCAGGATCTATGTAGCAATATTTCCGGCAATCAGTTACTATGCCCATTCTATCTTTCATGAAACCGACCAAACCATATCGTCGCCACACATTCCATATGCCTTTTCTTGAGATCTTCAAACCTTTCATCTTGAGCATTTTGCAGGCTTTAGAAACTGAAAGTGAAGGATGCATTTCCTTCAGTGCAACAACTTTTTCTTCAAGGGTCAACGGAAATTTATTCCATGGACGCTTATACACTCTTTTCTTTGTTAAATTCTTTATACCACCTTCTTGGTATTGTTTTAACCATCGCCACAAAGTAACCGGGTGTATTTTGTAGATTGCAATGATACCAACCCGAGTCATGCCGGAAAGATAAGCATTGATTGCATCTATCTTTATTTTGTCATCCATTTTCATAAATTGCACAATTGCGGAAATATTGTACCCATTTTTGAACATTTGTCAATAAGGGTAAGTGTACAGCCCTTTTCTCCAGTAAAATGGGGGGTTCTGCATTTGGATTTTCACGATTTGAGACACACTTATACATATACTGTATATAAGAAGGAGGTACTTATGTGGCATATTCTTGTGATGGTAAGTATCGTATCATCGTTGTCTCATAACAATGAGTGGATATCATTTAATGAAAGACTTGATAAGTCACCAGAAATTGAAGTAACCGCACACAGCCAGTTTAATACGCTTATTGAAATGAACCTTCCTGGAATACATGTTAGCGAACAAATAATAAATGAAAGAAAATATAGTTTCATTGAGATCCCGGGTGAATACACTTTTCTGAGTGACGTTGGCAAACCAGGATTACCGACTATGGAAAAATGGATCGCGGTTCCTGATAACAAAAATGTAGAATTGAAGATTATAAGTTATACGTGTGATACGCTCAAAGCCTATATCCCGGCACCTTTTCAGGATCGTTTTCGTTTCAAGGAATTTATGATTGATGAGGATTTTTATGAGCAGGACATGAACTATCCTCCAGAAATCGCAATGATGAGTACTCCAGGAATATTACGGGATTATAGATTTGTCATACTGACATTTCAGCCGGTGGTTTACAATCCTGCGAAAGAAGAGATTTACGTATACCACAATATTTTTGTAGAATTAAACTACTCAGGAATCAGTACAACAAATGTGCTTGAAAGGACCCGTCCCTATACATCCTATGCCTTTGAACCGATATACAAACATCTTTTCATCAACTACGATTTTATCCGATCTGACTCAGTTGCAAGAGGGACATATCTTATTATCACTGCTGATGCACTCAACGCAACCATACAACCGTTGGCTGATTGGCGAAATCGTGAAGGTAGAAGGGTAAAGGTGGTCAATATCTCTGATGTTTGTAATCCACCAGCTGATTCGCTAATAAGGGAGTATTTGATGGACGCCTATTTTACCTGGGAATATCCACCTGAATACTTATTGCTTGTTGGTGACGTACAAGACATCCCCACGCACATAATTCCTCAAATGAGTGACTGCGCAACTGATTTTCTCTATTATGGAAATCTTGATGGAACCCTGTCCAACGGCTATGAAATATTAGTGGGAAGGCTTTCAACAAGTGACGCAGGAACACTAACCACTATGATTGATCGCATAATGGATTACCAACGCGATCCCTACTTAACAGACCCGACCTGGTATCGCAAAGCTTGTACGATCAACGGTGCTGAGTGGCATGGTTTGCCCTCGGCGATTAATATCAGAAATGACCTGCTCGATTACGGCTTCTCATGGATCGATACATTATATTCAAGAAGCGGAGGAGCGACAACAGCGAATATAACAAATGCGGTGAATAGTGGAAGGCTTTTTACTGCTTACTTTGGACATGGTTGGCCTAATGGATGGTGGCTTACTGACTGGAGTAATACATTTGACAATAATGATGTTTATGCTCTTACCAATGGAGAAAAAGTGCCTATTGTACTTGCTGCGTCTTGTGGCACCGGTATGTTTCAAAACACTACGTGTCACGGTGAAGCGTGGACCAGAGAAAAAGGGATTGCCTATATAGGAGCAGGAGCTACGCCAGCAAGTTCAATGTGCGAACAGGTACCAACTCGATTTATCGATACCTATGTTGATAGTATCTACAATCTTGGACAATGTAGTGGCATTGGCATTGGTAATTTTGGATTTAACCTACTCGGTGATCCAGGTACCACGATGTGGGCTGATGCACCTGCTGTAATCACCTGCACATATAATGCCACGATGCCAGTTGGAACAAATGAATTCACTGTTTTGGTCCAGGAATCAGGGATCCCGGTTCAAGGCGCGACCGTGTGTTTGATGAGCACAAATGATGTTTATTGTGTAGGTAAAACTGAAGTATCTGGTCAAGTAACACTTTATCCAGTACCGAGGAGTGATGATACTGTATACGTCACGGTAACCTCTCCATTCCATATCCCTCATCAAGGTATAGTCATGGTTGACCACGGCACTTCATTTCCCGGTTATCTGAATCATACAATAGACGAAGCTACTGGGGGTAATGGCAATGGTGTATTAAATCCTGGTGAAACAGTATACATGACCGTGACATTAAAGAATTATGGCGGCGTATCTTCAAACAATATCACTGCGATATTAAGAACAACAGATACGCTCGTTGCCATCACTGATTCTTCTAAATCCTACGGCGATCTGGCGCCCGGAGCACAGGCAACCAGGACCTTTGGTTTTGCTGTTTCAGATCTGTATCCATATCAAGGGGAGCAGATCACGCTCATTCCGTTTACTATGCAGGTAACAGATATCTCAAAGAGTACATGGGAATTCTCAGTATCAGAAGAAGAAATACGTTCACCTGATATTGTATATGTCAGTCATACAGTTCCTGGAAGCCCTCAGCCTGGTGACACATGTAGCATATTGTTGACCCTGGAAAATATCGGAAAGGATTCTGTTTCATCAACGGTTGCCTATATTACTACCACGGATCCTTATGTTACGATCATAACTGATAGTTCATATTTCGGACCCATGGGTGTAGGTGCATCTGGGAATAATGCATCAAATCCTTTTGAATTCACAACCCATCCCACAACACCTGCTGGCTATACCATTACATTCATGACTTATCCTAGAACATCGGGTTGGATCAATTGGGTTGGACAAAAAAACGAGACCTTTGATGTAATGATCGGCGAAACACCTCCTTCTTGTACTCTATTTTTTGACGATTTTGAACACGCAGGGGACTTTGATACAACCAAATGGTGGGTTGATTCAACTCATTGGTTTGTCACAGGTGATGATTTCCATTCCGGTGCGTGGAGCGTATCTCCAGACACGAATTATCCTGGCGATCCATTGATAATTCGACCACATTTAGATCTGTCGAGATATCCGCAGATTACCTGGTCCCAGTGGAGTCATTGGATGATGGGTCGTTGTTGTTTGTATATAGATACTCTAAGCAATGGTGATTGGGTATTCATGGGCTTTGCGGGCTGGAGTCCGACCTGGCAGAATTTTGGACGAAATTTCACACCGACTAGTAATTGGACGTCAGTTCGGTTCAAATATGAATATATGGAAGAGGGGATACCGCCATATGCCTTTGTTGATGATGTTGCTATTACGACACCGAGGGATAATGTTCCGCCATCATTTGCTAATACTACGGTATGGAAGGATACTTCCCATCTTGGTCCATTCCCAGTTTACTCGATCATTCAAGACAATATGTATGAGGTTGTCCAATGTTCGTTGTATTACAGAATAAATGACGGAGCTTGGAGTGCAATCCAAATGGACACGACTTTGAACCCTGATGAGTATACGGCTGAAATTCCCGCACAAAGCATCGATGATACTATTTATTACTACTTATCAGCCACAGATGATTTTCTTATACCTAATAGGGGAACCGACCCGATAGGTGCACCTGAGGAAAGCAATTACTCGTTCGTCATCAAGCCACCGATTGGCATAACAGAAAATGTATTTCCGAAAACCTACATATTGTATCAAAACTATCCGAATCCATTTGTCAGATTCACGAGTATAAAATATGCTTTGCCAACAAAGAGTAAGGTGAGTCTGAAAGTATACAATGTTCTTGGCAGATTAGTGAGAACTCTTGTGAAGAGCGAGCAAGACCCTGGATTTTATGATATTC
>JAUWGT010000148.1 GCA_030606265.1 Candidatus Stahliibacteriota bacterium
GGGCTGTATAAAAGACAGATAGATAAAAAGATAACAACCAGAAGGGACAAAATCTTAGCAAAAGCAAAAAAGGTGTTTCCAGATTTATCTAATCTCGACGAACTCGCCGACAAAATTGATTTAATCCAAGAGACAATACTGAGAAAAGAAACTCTCGTGGAAGTGAAAAAGAAAGATCTAACCCGTCTTTGTCAGGCCCACGAAATGACTAGGATCGACAGAGCTCTTGGTGAAATAAGAAGTAAAACCGGGCTTGCTGAATTGTCCGATCTCAAAGATAAAATACATAAAAAACAGAGCATAGAGAATGAAATGAGTAACCTTGGCGGTAGAATTGCGGGCATGCTCTCTGAGCAAAATGACAACCGCTGGAAAGGGTTGATAGAAAAAATGAAAACAAATAGTCCTGCAGAAGAAACCGATATATCAATGGAACAAGAACTGAGAACAGAACTCAAGAAACTAGAAATGCGCATAAATGAATTAATGCATGAGGTTCACCTTTTCAACGAAATCCAGAAAAAAACCCATAATATAACCGATATACGCTCGGCATTTGTTGAACTTGACAGGTTGAAAAAAATACTGAAAGACCACGAACTCGAAAAGAATGCAGCTCTGGAGGTACGTAAGATTCTGCAACAGATGAGTAGTGATTTAGATACTATTATCGACGACATAATGCAAGGCAGCAAAAGCCTCAGCCGCTATTTTGCATTGGTGACTGATCGCTATGAGCAAGTTAACATAAAGAACAAAGATTTCGTCGTCAGAAACAAAAAAGGCAAGGAATTCGCCATAGATGAATTGAGTAGTGGAACAAAAGACCAATTATTTATTTGTTTTAGACTAGCCGCACTGAAAAAGATGTATCCTGAAGGTGCATTTCTAATTCTCGATGATGCCTTTATTTTCGCGGACTGGTCGCGCCGTCAAAAACTCGTCGAGCTACTCAAGGAATTCGTGGACCAAGGCAATCAGATAATATACTTAACTTCAGATGACCATACGCGTGACTTGCTCAAAGAATACGGCGCCCAAGTAACTACATTGTAGTATCCATCTCCAATGCGAATCTTTTCGACCACACAACCGCTCCAAAATAAGATACCTGAGAAGATACTCTTGAAAATAAGCAATATCGGTCTATAATCTCATACTAATGCGGTTACCTGAAAACATTATAGGAAAGATTCTCGAGGTTATCAACATGTCTGATTTGACATGGCGCACTGTACGTTTACACCGGAAAAAATTAAATCGGTTACAGAAAAACTTGCGCGCACTCTCTCATGATTTCGCACATCGCACAGCTTCTGCAGACAAATTTTCTGACGCATACTTTGCCTACAATTTTCCTATGAATCTTGCAAAAATAAGGATTGTGGTTCTCCAACTCCAGCATCTTTACCCTCAAGTGTTTGAGCATCTAACTGAATTCAGGATTTGCGACATCGGTTGCGGCGAAGGCGCCGGGATGCTCGGTATCTATTACGGGCTACAAGAATTCAGAAAACTAAGGTTCTCAGGTTTTGATACCTCACCTCAAATGCTCAGAAAATGCAAAGATATGATGCGCTGGTTGAAAAATGGCGACGCGCGCGTTCAAGTCAGACTTCAGCAACAAAATATGTCGCATGGTCTTTTGAAAAAGAAAGTAGCTAAATACGATATCGTCATATTGGCAAATTCCCTAACTGAGATGTTCACCGACGGAGCAATACCAGTGAATTTCATTGAGCGTCTCTTAAAAAGCTGTACTGATAATGGCGTGATTATAGTACTCGAGCCCGCAACAAAAAACCTGTCCCGACGGCTTATGACCCTGCGCAACGATATTATCAATCGGCAAAAAGGACAGGTGCTCCTACCCTGCCTCCATTCTGAAATGTGCCCGCTCATTGATATCCGAAAACAAAAGGACTGGTGCCACCAGTCGATACTCTGGGACCCACCAGATTATATGAATATTTTGAACCAAGGTCTGAATCGAGAAATCAACCGCCTGAAATTTTCCTATCTGGTTATCGCTCAGAAAAATTTCCCAAGGCACGATTTTAATGCCTTCCTTGTTATTAGCGATCTTCTCAAGGAAAAAGGCAAGAAAAGGTGCTTTCTGTGTACACCAACAGGTAGAGTTGAGTTGATGCGGTTCAATAAATTAAAATGTCCAACAAATAGTGAATTCGATAAAATTCTAAAAGGGGATATTATTTCCTTTAAGAATGTAGCACAAACCAAACCGCAGTACTGGCAAATAACTGAAGATACACAAATAGGAATATCAGTCAGTAAAAACATTTAAGCAAATTCCCAGTTTTCTTTGATTAATTTTGTCAAATAAAAGCTTAAGTAATACAGGTACACCTTTTTGCTTTTCGGGTCGTCAATATGTCAAAAATATAGTACAGGATGATCAGAGAAAAACGTATGCTGAATCTATCATAATCGCAAGCAAAATTTCCATATTTCATTTCTCTGTTTATCGCGCTTTGTGCCGATTAAGTCAAATCCTGCGCCTTCATATAGACGTCTTGCCCTTTCATTATAAGTATAAACACTAACCTGCAATTCTTCCCAGTCAAGTGCCCTTGCCCACTCTATTAGCATACGCAACACTCTTTTGCCAATCCCCTTAGACCGCTCATCTTTCCTTCCAATTACAATAGGTAAACAGTCCCTACACAAACCTGCATCACCTATTGGGATCCATTCATTTTTAGTTCTAACTTCTATTATGTAAAACTCACACTTTTCTACAAAGAAGTGATACATTCTCTCAACAATCTTATAGTCGTATGGAGATACGCCTTTACCTTCTGAAAAATACAACACTTCAGCATCTTGATACCACGGAAGGGCAGTTTTTATATCTTCCGGAAGTTTAGCTGGACGTAATCGTAGATTCTTGTCTGTGAGATTCATCTTCTCTTTCACTATTTTATATACCCTCCTGCGAATGTGTGGTAGCGATTACAGATAATCATTCCTATTCTAAACTACGAAAGTAAAAATCTCACATATCGCAAAAATAATTAATTAGTCATATGCCAGGCGAGTCTTCTCGTCGGTTAACGTTGGTCTAATAAATTCCTTCCATAAAGAAGACTCCCACGTACCTAATGCAGTATGTGTGATATAGTACTTTTGAGGAATTGGGTGAGTTCCGATCACCACTTTCATATTGTATTTCTCCTGGATAAAATCACGAAATTGTGCAATTCGTGGACATGGTGGATATCCCACAACCAATCCGGTTGCTAAATGGATCACCTCAGCATTGTTTTTCTTCATTTCTGCAGGAGCATATTCAATATTACCTCCGGGACAACCATCACAGGTAGTATATCCAACCAATTGTACTTCTTTATCTTTGTATATGCTGAATGCACCTTCCCTGTTATACAGTGACCTTAGACATTTACCCCCGGCACATGTGTGATAACGATTACAGATAATGATCCCGATCTTGATAGTATCATCCATTTCTTCTCCTAAAATATTCATCCATCCTATCAAAAGCTTTGTTTATCATGTCTTTTGAAACGCAGAATGATAATCTTAAATGTCCCTGACCCGTTGGACCAAAATCATTTCCCGGTGTTGTTGATACCTTTGCTTCTCTTAGAAGTTTTTCACAAAATGTCTTTGAGTCTTCACCTTGTTTTAATATTATTTTTGGAAACATAAGATACGAACCACCTGGTTTTTGATATTCAAAAACATGGCTGAGTTTATCCAACCGCTCGCACATTAAATCGCGTAATCGTAAATACTTTTCTTGAAAATGTTTAACACAATCCTGCGAACCTTTCAAAGCAGCCAATGCTGCGTATTGAGAAACTACCGGCGTGCAGATTGAAAAAGGAATATGTGCCTTATTGATCTGAGGAATTAATTCTTCATGGGCGTGGAGATAACCAATTCGCCATCCTGTCATCGCGTATGTCTTTGTAAATGTAAAGCAACTTATTACATTTTTTTGCATTTCAGGTATAGAACCAATACTAAAATGTTTATGTCCATCATAAGTAAAATATTCATATGCCTCGTCAGTAATCACCATTAAATTATGTTCCAACGCAATCTCGGCTATCTGGCGGAGCTGCCCTTCACTAAAAACAGCACCGGTTGGATTGCTCGGCGAACAATACATAATCGCCTTTGTTTTCGGAGTCACGGCTTTTTTAATTGCTTCGATATCCAGGATAAATCCTTTTTCTTCAATAGTCGGAACAAAAATTGGTTTTCCTGAAGCAAGCATAACCTGTTTCATATGAGTAGAATAAGTTGGCGAAGGAAGAATCACCTCATCACCTGGATCAATACATGCCATTATTGCCGCTGCCAATCCTTCAATTGCGCCAACACTTACTATTACCTGCGAAATGTCAGCATCAATATTGTTATCTCTTTTGAGTTTTTTGACGATCTCTTCTCTTAACTCTACTAACCCAAGGCTAACAGAATAACCATCAACAACCCCTTTATTAATTGCCTCAATTGCTGCTTCGCCAATATGTGCAGGTGCACCTGAGGTAGGCTTTGCCCAGGACAGAAACGCAACATCTTCTATTTGTCTTGACAACCTGGTCATCTCATGAATTGCCGACTTAGGCATTTGCGATACTCTCTTTGATATTATCTGGGCACGGTTCATTCTATTTCCTCCTTTCATATTCAAAATCTCTTATATACATACTATAGACTTCATGAAATCCATGCTTTTTATAAAACAAAGCTTTATCTGGATCAGTTATCAAAACAATATCATAATATCCCTTGAAATAATCAACTACGCGCCTCATCAAATGCGAACCAATGCCTTTGCCCTGATGTGTTTCTAAAACTTCCACTAAACTGATAAAGGCATGCATTGCTCCGTCACTAATTGCTGTAAGAAAACCCACCAACATACCATCTTCTCTTGCAGTAACAATTAAATCAGAACCATTTAAAAGTTTTCCTTTCATCTTTAATGATGGAGGCGATTTCCAACCGCGAAAAAAACAGTCGAGCTCACCCGGTTTAATATTATCATTTATTTTGTATTTAATCATTACTATATGTCAAACTCTCCCTTTCCAACATAAACAGACTTACCACCAATTCTTATTATATATTTCTTCTCTTTAATCTCACCTTTCATCAATATTTTTGATGGCCGACCCATTTCTATCCCCTGTTCATTTTCGACTTCAAAGGATTGTCCAAAAACATTATGTTTTAATAAA
>JAUWGT010000140.1 GCA_030606265.1 Candidatus Stahliibacteriota bacterium
AGGCGGCGCTTTCCAAAGACCAATTTACCACGAAATAAACAAAACACGGCTTTTTTTTCTTTGATTGACAGATCGAATTAGATAAAAATATTTAATTAACCTTTACGACCCCAAAAACGAAATCTCTTAACACAAAAAAGAAGTCGATCTGTGCAAAGATGTCAAACTCACGATAGGGATGAATGCTGGTCGTGCCTTTTTCGGCTATATTCTTGAGGAATTCTCGTTCCTTACAGTAATCGGCGATACAATTAATACGGCAGCTCGTCTTACGGACATGTGTCCACCCAATGAGTTGTTGATGAGTGAGAATACGTTCAATCGAGTCAAGGACTATGTTGATGCTGAACACATTGGAGAGCGCAGTATCAAAGGCAAGAAAGCCAAACTAAATATCTATCTTGTTAGAGGTCTAAAAGAACCAGTGCAAGTAGGTGTGGGTAAGAGAATTCCATTTTGCGGTCGGCAACGGGAATTAACTAAGTTGATCGAAATCGCTCAGTCCATCAAAGAAAAAAAAGCCGAGTTTTGTGTAGTTACTGGTCAAATGGGCATTGGCAAGAGCCGTCTGAAAGAGGAGTTTGAGAAATACATCACCAAAGATGGATCCTTCAAATACCTTGAAACTCACTGCTCAGTTGAAATACCGTCCCCTTACTTTCCTTTTAAGCTTCTACTAGCTCGTTATTTCGAGATAAACGAAAATGATGATAGTGCCGCAGTAGCCAAAAGAATCAATGAAGCTATAGCCCGAAGACATATGTCGCCGTTAATTGCCAAAGGGTTGCAGCACCTATTCCTAACTGACATACAACGCATCAAACACGATGAAATGCTTTCCATAAATGAAGAGATATATACTTCAGTGAAAAGTCTTATTCGTTTTGAAAGCCAGGCTAATCCACTTGTTATTATCTTTGAGGAATTCAATAAGGCAGATGAGATGTCGAAGTATCTAATGGCCTATCTTACTTCTGAGTTGAAAGATGAAACGGTTATGTTTCTCATGGTTAATGTGTCGAAGGAATTCCTTACTAATATTGATGTCCCGATTGAAGAGATCAATTTAACCCCGTTGGCTTTCCATGAGATAAAGGATCTGATTATTCATATCCTTGATGATGTAGAAGAGACATTGGTGCAGTTTATGTATAAATCGGCTGGTGGGAACCCGCTTTTTACCATCGAGGCTGTACGGAATACGCGTCGTACAAAAGTCATCAAAAAAGTATCCGGACGGTGGATATTAGGGAAAGATCAGCACCTTTCCTTTCTCGATGACTTATACGGTGTCGTGATGTCCACGATTGATTCACTGCCCTCGAGGTATCGTTTGATTGTTGACTACGCAGCGGTGGTAGGTTATAGTTTTAGCTATCGTATTCTCCACGGTCTATTGGAATACGAAGGTTTACGAGAACAACTGCAATATCTTGTTGAAGAGGGTTATATTATTATGTCCAAGAATGGTCAGGATCCTATCTACGTATTCCGTCACAATCTTCTTAAAGATGCCGCTTATACTGTTTTACCAATGAGAAAAAGACGGGAAATACATAAACTTGTGGCGATATTATTTGAAGAACTCTATGCTGATCAACTCTCGGCTTTTTATGAAAATATTGCCCACCATTATTTATCCTGTGAAGATTATGGAAAGGCGGCCACTTACTTTGCATTGGCTGGCGATAAGGCAAAGAACCTTTACGCTATTGAACAGGCATTGGAGTTCTACAATACGGTGCTCGAAATCGACAAGGATAAGGGAACCTTAACGACTGATTTGTTGCGTTCGGTTTTTCTTAATATGACGGATCTTTACGAAATAACCGGTGATGTCAAAAAAATGAAGAAGATCTCCGAACAAGGATTGGAAAGCGCACGTTGTGACAAGAACCTCGAAAGTGAAGTCACTTTCTTGGAACGCTTTGGTAGCTCACTTTTGCTTATCAATAAACTCAACGAAGCTGAAGAATTGTTCCTTACTGCGATTGATAAATGTGGTGGTGAAATGGTTGAAATCCTTGCTGTTTTGTATTCGGATCTGGGGCTCCTTTATCAAGCAAGGAATGAATACGAGAAGAGTATTCTCCATTATAGTACGAGTTGGAAAACAGCCCAGGCACATAAGATAAAGAAAGGTGAGATATTATGCTTACTCAACATGGCTAAGCTCCACGATAGTTTAGGCAATTATGAACAAGCACTGGAATATCTTGATTATGGATTAGATGATTTGATCCCGACCGAGGAAATACGCTGGCAATTGCAGTATAAATACCAGACCGCGCAAACCATGTTTGAAGTTTGGGCTCTTGCCCAATGCCAAGACGCTCTACTAGAGTGCTTTGAAATCGCTGACAGTATTGATAATATTGAAACATATTTAAAATCAGCATTGGATCTTGCGATCATTTTTGCAATCAATGGGGATTCTCAAAAAGCAGATGAGTATATCCGATTCGCTGATGCGAAGTTCTCATTTTTCATTAGAGATGAATTGCTCGCTGAAATAAACTTGAGAAAGGCGAAGATCAACTTCTATGAGTCGAATCATCAAAAGGCAATTGATTTCGCAGTGTATGCTCTCAAGACGGCACAGAAACTGAGTCGTCGGGAGCTTGAATGTCAGTGTTATACGTTACTGTCTTCGCTGGAGAGCGAACAAGCCGATGAATATGCTCGAAAAGCCCTCGATATTGCTGAGGAGATAAAGTTGCCACCCTTGATTGCTGCTGCTCTTTTTAGAATGACTGAGATGTTTCGTGCTGAAGAAGATTTTGAGAAAGCTAGACATTATGGCAGAAAGGCTCTGTTCATCCACGATGATATCAAACTTAAACTGAAAGAAGCACGACGTCAAGTATATATTAATAGACCTGAATACGTGAAGCTACTGGAGTTATAGACTATGGAATGTTCCTGTTGCAGCAAAGAAATTGATGGCCAATTACGCTTCTGTCCTTGGTGCGGTACTTTGCTCGATAAAAGCAGTGATTTGCCCGTGGACAAACTCGAAATGGTTTTCATGCGTGCTGACCTTTCAGGTTTTACAAAGATGAGCGAAAAAATGATCGCCGAAGATGTCATGGTTTTTCTCAATGAAGTATTCACGCATTTTTCAAGGATTATTGAATCATATAAAGGGGTAATATATCAGATCATCGGCGATGAAATCGTCAGTGTGTTTGGTTTTCCTAAAGAGTCCGGTTTTGCTGCACATATGGCGGTTTTTGCAGCTGAGGATATGTTCAAGAAATTGGGTCAATTGAATAAGAAGGAGTACTTGCTGAGTCCCGTTGGTTTGAAAATAGGTATGGTGCTTGAACCGGTTTCAGTAGTCAACATATACGTCAACCTACGTGATGCTTTGATTATCACTAGAGGGTTTGGGAAATCTCAGATCTTGCAGAAGAATGCGGTTGAGAACTCGATGCTTGTTTGTGAGAACTTATATGATGCAACAAAGGCTTTCTTCAGCTTTACTGAAGTTGGCGAGTTTGTTCAAGACACTTTATCTGTGAAGGCTTATGAGTATAAGGTAAAACAAAAATAATTATGGCAGATTATTCAATAAAGTTCCTCAATGATTTGATCAAACAGATCGGGTTGGGTTTCAATATATCCAAAACATATCCCAAGGGACATCCTTCACTGCTGCCGGTTGTAAAACGTTTGAGGATATTACTTAGAGAAGTGCCAATAGAGCAGGAAACGATTTCCTTGGTTATCGTTGAAGATGTAATAATGATTGAGAACGAACGTTTTGATTCAAAACGATTACCCATGGTGAGGAGTCTGGTAAGCAAATTAAATAAACTGGCTGTGAAGAGTATAACCTTCAATGTTCAGCAGACTGAGGAGGATATCCAGGAATTCTTTAATGCAATGGGGTCCACACCTGCTGATATCGCTGATTATGGTGATATCGTTGCCTTAATGAGGGCGCGAGGTGTTACCAGTATCAGAGTTAATAAATTTCGTGTGGGTGTGATATCGGGCGATGCTAGTACACAGTCGGTGAATTGGGATCAATTTTTGGGTTCTTTGACAACCGGTCAGATTGCGATGAGTGAGGAGGATAAGGTAAAGGAACTCAGCAGCTTCCTGTCGGGGATTGGCATTGGTGGTAAGGAGCCGGTTGAAGTGCAGACCGGTACGATTGTCTCAGGTCTTGAGAAACTAGCTCTTGCGGTTGCCGACCAGTATGGTGAAGATCGGTGGGACGAATACTCAGTGGTGTTTTCACGAATGTTGTCTGTTCTTTCACCGACTATAAAAAAGAATATTACCAAGTATCGTACCGAGAACAAGAAGCTAGCTATTCTCTTCAAAAGCCTGATACCAACAATGTCTGATGAAGACATCATTGATGTTGTTTCAGTGAAGGCGAAAGAGAAGTCACCTAAGGTTGAGAATGAGATTGTCAGTATTTTGAAAGATGTTACGGGTGCAAGATTGCCGGGTATTCTATCTGCCTTACGAGTTAATGTGCCGGAACTGAATTTTGAGAAAATTGCTTCACGTTTGATGAGCGAATTGAAAACTGTCAAAGGAAATAAAGCGGCGGATAAATTCATGAACAAAAACACGGAACAGGAAATGAGGCTGATTTTTCCACGTCTGCGTGATCCATCGCGTGATGAACGTATCAAAGCCGTTGAGGACCTTATGGCGTTTCATGACCGTATTTTTGAATCAGATAATTATGATCTGCTTAGACTGCTCGTTGACCGTTTTGACACAATGGCTGATGCTGAAACAGAATTGGAGACTTTTGTTAAGGTCATCAGTGCCCTCAAGAATATCTACTTGAAAGCAAAAGCACTGAAAAAAGATGACATGGTGCAATTCGTCTCGAAGAAATTTGGTAAGCACCTATTAAGAAAAGATATGGCCTTACTGGAAAGAAAGAAAACGCTGATTCGTACGATCGGCGAGATCGAAGATGAGAACTATGTGCCTGAGCTGGTTTCGTTGCTTTGGGATCCTGGAACGTTTGTCGAGGCACGTGATGCACTTGGTTCGTTGGCTTCGTTTTCAGCACCGGTACTTATTGATACGCTAAAGGAAACTGAGGATCGCCCAGTTAGAATGAAGATCATCGATGTAATCATCAGAATGGGCGAACGTGCAGCGTCCGAAGTCCAGAAGCTTCTTGATTCATCTAAATGGTTCATTCGTAGAAATGGCGTGTTTATCCTGGGCGAATTGAAGACAAACATAGTGATTGATAAAATCGGTCCGTCAATAAACGACGACCATGAGCAGGTGCAATTGGCAGTTATTGATGGTCTCGTTAAGATTGGTGGTGAAAATACAAAATCCTATCTTCTTAAAGGATTGCAGAGCAAGTATCATAATGTGGTTATTGCAACGATGAAACAACTGGAAAGGGATGATGTGCTGGGTAAACTTGCAGAAGTAGCAGAATGGTTGAAATCCCGTAAGGGCATCCCGAGTGTCAAAGAAGAGCAGTCCAGACAGGAAATAGTCGAGGTTCTGGGACGTTTTGGTGATGATTCAGTGCTCGGACCATTAATCGCGGTTTTGAGTGAGCACTCGATGTTCAAAGCACACCTTCTTCATCCAACAAAGAGCGCGGTTCTAAGTGCCTTTGTAAGAATAGGCAGTGAAAAAGCGATTGGAGCGCTACGTGAAGCGACCAATCATAAAGATCAGTTTGTTGCAGCAACTGCTGAAGAAGTACTAAGCAAACTCGAGAGGTAACCGGGTTACTTGAACCCAAATTTCTTTTCCTGGTAATATACAGTTCTTACGTAGTCGCTTGATTTATCAAGCAGATTGAAATCCCTGTACACATTTCCTTTGCAATCTTTAAATTCACATCATTCAGATCCAATCTATTTGAACACATCATACCTACTTAATTTCAATCCCTTTGATTTGGCAATATTACAT
>JAUWGT010000071.1 GCA_030606265.1 Candidatus Stahliibacteriota bacterium
GGTGAGGTGCCGAGAATTGGGGTTTTTGTGTGCCATTGTGGGATAAACATCGGAAGTGTTGTGGATGTTCCATCAGTTGTTGAATACGCGAAAACACTGCCAAATGTTGTCTATGCCGAGGATAACTTATTTACCTGTTCCCAGGATACGCAACAGAAAATAAAGGATACTATAAATGAACACAAACTTAATCGTGTCGTCGTTGCATCCTGCTCGCCCCGAACCCACGAACCGCTTTTCCAGGAAACCTTGCGTGAGGCGGGTTTAAATCCACACCTTTTTGAAATGGCAAATATCAGGGACCAGTGCAGTTGGGTCCACATGCACGAACCGGAGAAGGCAACGATAAAGGCGAAAACCCTTGTTGAAATGGCAGTGGTAAAGGCACGGTTGTTAGAACCTCTACGTACGGTTATGCTGCCAATAACCCAGAAGGGATTGGTGATCGGCGGTGGGCTTTCTGGAATGATGTCTGCTCTTTCCATTGCAGGGCAGGGGTTTGATGTTACACTTATTGAGCGCGAAAATGAACTCGGTGGTAACCTGAGGAATCTTTACCGCACAATAGATGGGCGAGACATCAGAGACTATTTGAAGTCTTTAATCAAAACTGTTGAGGAGCATCCACGGATTACAGTTCATAGAAAAGTACAAATCGAAAAAATCGAAGGTTATGTCGGCAATTACAAAACAACCCTCAAACCAGAAAATGGAACCTCGAGACCTGACATTGAACACGGCATCGTAGTTGTAGCAACTGGAGCTGAAGAATCAAAACCTGAAGAATATCTATATGGAGAAGACGAAAGGGTAATAACCCAACTTGAGCTTGAAAAGCAGATCTTCAGTCCAGAGGTTTCCAGATTTGCTAAACTCAAGAACATCGTAATGATTCAATGTGTCGGGTCAAGGGATGACCAACATCCCTACTGTTCAAGGGTCTGTTGTCAGGATGCAGTGAAGAATGCGCTAAGGCTAAGAGAAATCAATCCAAAACTTAACATATACATATTATATCGGGATGTGAGAACCTACGGATTTTTTGAGGAATACTATCAAAAGGCGCGAGATAATGGTATCATCTTTATCAGATACGAAAAAGACCGAAAACCCAATGTCGAAAAGAGCAACGGTGATTTGGTTGTGAGAATTGAAGACCCCATTTTAGGGAAGATTTTAGTCATGAAGCCTAATCTCATTGTGCTCGCACCGGCAATAGTTCCTCGTGAGGATGTATTTTCCATTTCCCAGATGTTAAAAGTTCCTTTGAATGAAGACAATTTCTTCCTTGAAGCACACGTTAAGTTAAGGCCGGTTGATTTTGCAACTGAAGGGGTATTTCTGGCAGGCCTTGCACATTCACCAAAAAATATAAATGAAAGTATTACCCAGGCCCAGGCAGCTGCAGCAAGGGCAGTTACGATTCTTTCAAAGGACAAATATGAGGCAAGTGCGACAATTGCTTCGGTAAATGAGGATGTTTGTGCAGGTTGTGGTCTTTGTGTATCTGTTTGTTCATTCAATGCTCCTGAACTTGTTGAGAAGGCAGGTACGATTGTATCGCAGGTAAACGAGGCATTATGTAAGGGTTGTGGAAGTTGTGCAGCGGTTTGTCCTTCAGGTGCAATATACCATCTTGGATTCAAATCAAAACAAACTGCGGCAATGTTGGATGCCGCATTGAAAGCGATTTAGATATGAAAGAGACATTATCAACTAAAAAGAAGGTAAATAAAGAATTTTTGCCTAGAATAATTGGATTTTTCTGTAATTGGTGTACGTCTGCCGGTGCTGATCTTGCAGGGATATCAAGGCTCCAATATCCCGCTTCGATTGTGCCGATTAGGGTGATGTGTTCGAGCAGTGTTGACACTGTGCATATACTGAAGTCTTTTTTTGGCGGTGCAGATGCTGTGTTAATTGGTGGTTGCCATCCGGGAGATTGCCATTATCAAGAAGGAAATTACCATGCAAGACGTAGATTTGCGGTTGTAAATAAAGTTTTTGAAGAATTCGGTTTGGATGCAAAAAGGATTAGATTGTCCTGGATTTCAGCATCAGAGGGCCAAAAATTTGCCGATGTAATTAGAGAATATACTGATGAAATCCAAAAATCAGGTCCGAATTCAGTAAAAGAAGAGGTGTTTTTGTAGGGACACGCCATGGCGTGTCCCTACTTCGCTCCTATTATTGTTTTTGCAAAATCCTCAGGATTAACGCCGGGTGATTCAATGTTCTTTTTGTCATATACCTTTTCGATTTCTTTTTTGATAATATCCTCATTGAAATCTATATTTTTCAACGTATCCTCGACTTCATTCAAGCCATTTTTCGGAAAAAGGTTGAAATCACCAGAAACAACGATATCTCGGATGCGTTTTTTGTTCTCGATTTCTTCAGCGGTTCTTATGAGTCCACCTTTTGTCTTATATAAGCCATAGAGGATTTCAATACCTTCTTTGATTTTGACACCTTGGGGTATACGAGGTGTCTTTTTAAATAGGAATTCATCAGAGGTAAATACTTTCTCAAGCTCTCTCATTTTTTTTATTGTTTCTTCATCAAACTCAATTGGCTCTAGCTTGCCAGTTAGTTTCTCAAAACTTTCAACGAGCACACGTTTCACATCTTCTCTAGGAGGTATTTCACCAAGTTCACGTTTCATCGTAGTGAGGTTTTCTTCCATACTTTTGTAAATCTTGTCGCGGAATTTTTCATCCGGTACTTTTAGAACCTTGCTCATTGTTACATAATCAAAATCTAAGAGAATTCCACCCACAAAAACCATGGAGTCACCGATATCACCACCCCCTTCACCAGCGATCTTCTTGCCTTTATCAGTGATAATATCGTTCTCCGCGCGGAACATGGCGTTGATGCCGAATTTTTGATAGGTTTCACAGGCTGGTTCAGAGAGGACCTCGAATATCTTCTTTACATTATTTGGGAATTTAGGGTTTTTGCGGTTCCATATCATCTGGTAGAATATTTGATTGCCGTCAAGGTAAGTGGCACCACCGCCGACTTCCCGGCGCATTACTGGGATATCCGCATTCGCGCAGAATTCAAGGTCTATTTCCTTTGCTGCATCCTGGAAATAGCCGACACTTGCAAGCGGTTTACTCGGTGAAACGATAACCAGTCCTTCATAACCAATCCTTGCCAAGACATGAAAGATCAACATTGAATCCTGGCCTGCCATTTTATCAAGCTTAATCAAATTCATCTAGCCTCCTTTTAGGAGTAAATACCTAAATTCCTAAATACCTAAATACCTAAAGATAAACAAATACATAAATGCCTGAACCCCGTTAGATGTTTACTATCTAAACGGGGTAAATACCTAAAGACAAACAAATACCTAAAACCTAGTAATTTATGCTCAATTTTTGACATTTTGATTTGGACATTCATTTATCATTTATCATTTGACATTATTTTTCCTGCGGAAATATCTTTCCAGGGTTCAAGATATTGTTCGGGTCGAATATTTTCTTAATCGAGCGCATTATTTCAAGCTGCTTTTTGTCGAGCGCCATTTCAAGGTACTCTATTTTCGATAAACCGATGCCGTGTTCAGCAGTTATTGCTCCGCCGAGCGATAACGTGATAGCATATATTTCTCTCCGCATCTTTTGTATGAACGCGCCATGCTGTAGGGACACGGTATCATCCACGCCAATGTCGGCATGGATATTCCCATCACCAAGATGCCCAAAAGCATAGAGATGCGCATTGTATTGTTTGACACATTGTTTTAAGCGGGTAATCAGTTCGGGAATTTTATCTTTAGGTACAACAAGGTCTTCGCGTGCCAGGGGTTTGCTTTGATCCTTTAAAGCATCACTGGCGTTTTTTCTCGGTTCCCATATTCTTTCTCTGTCCTTGGCGCTCTCGCCTACAAAGACATCTAAAGCGCCGTGTTTCAATGCAATATTACCGATTTCATCGTAGTGTTTGCGTAACAGCTCTCGATTATTTCCATCGAGTTCAACGATGATTTGTGCACCAGCTTCAGCAAAAGGTAGGTTCCGACCTAAGTATTTTGCCACCAGTCGGTATACCTCCCCTTCCATAAATTCAATCGCCGCAGGCATCAAACCTGTCTGCATAACATCGATGCCGAAATTGACAGAATCTTCTACACATTTGAATGGCACGAGGAGGTCGATAATAACTGTTGGTACGGGTAGGACCTTTAATATGGCTTCAGTCACAATGGCAAGCGTACCTTCAGAACCGATGATTAGATTGATTATATCATACCCAGTGACATTTTTCAGCAGTTTCCCACCATATCGCTGGATTGTACTGTCAGGTAAGACAACTTCAATGCCGAGTACGTAATTTTTGGTTACGCCATATTTCATAGCGCGTGGTCCACCTGCACACTCGGCGATATTCCCACCGATCATACATGAATCAAGACTAACTGGGTCAGGTGGAAAGAAAAGACCATGTTTTGCTAACTCATTGCCCAGTTGTTCAGTGATTATGCCAGGTTCAACGATGACCATCATATTTTTCTTATCAATTTCTTTGATTTTGTTCATGCGTTCAAGCAATAGTACTATACCTCCAAGGATAGGCACTGCACCAGCTGAAAGGCTAGTACCACCACCTCTTGGTGTAACCGGGACCATATTTGCATTTGCCAATTTCATGATTTCACATACTTCTTCTGTAGAACCTGGTTTCACCGCCACGTCAGGCATTGATGTGTATAGTGGTGTTTCATCGTGAGCATAATTTTCCAAGGTTTTTTCATCTAAAATGACATTCTCCTTGCCAACAATTTGTACTAGAGAGCTGATTATTTTCTCATTAACCTTATTGTAGCGCATAGAAAAATAGTATATCCAGTTCCATGGGTTTTTCAAGTCGAATTCCGTACTTTGATGATGAACAGGTGAACACCTGGTACTGCAAGTGCATTGACACGAACGCTTGGATATGTAAGATATGTTTAGAGGTTTTCTACTTAACAAGGATATATGAGTAAAAAGATCAACAGGACAGGGTCTGCATTAGTGTTTATCATTGCTGGGATATTTATTGTGGGTGTTTTGCCAACACTTGCCCAAATTGATAAGGAGGAGTGTGTACCCCAGGCATTTCATTTATTCCCAGGCGCGGATAGTCTACCAGTTTATGGCTATACGATCATCAATGAGTTTGATCACGACTCAAGTGCCTTTACCCAGGGGTTGATATATGAACATGACGCACTCTACGAGGGCACTGGTCTTTTTGGTAGTTCATCTTTACGTAAGGTCGAATTGGAGACCGGTACAATTCTGAAGATACGTAACCTTGATAACTCCTATTTTGGTGAAGGTATAACCATGTGGAATGATACAATAATTCAGTTGACATGGCAGAACCATATTGGATTCGTGTATATAGAGTTGGATACATTTCAACTTATTGATAGCTTTTTTTATTCCACTGAAGGATGGGGGTTGACCCATGATGATACTTGTTTGATAATGAGTGATGGGACACCGAGATTGCATTATCTTGATCCTCACACCTTCGATGAAGTCGGTTATATAGATGTCAATGCCGAAGGTACCCCGGTTACGCATTTGAATGAACTGGAGTATATCCAGGGAAAGATCTATGCAAATGTCTGGTATTGTGATTCTATCGCTATTATTGAACCCCAAACCGGCGACGTGACCGGGTGGTTGAATCTGGCTGGTATCCTGGCCGACCACGATATATCATTGCAGGCAAATGTGCTCAACGGCATTGCATATGATCACCAAGACGTGCGATTGTTCGTGACCGGCAAATTGTGGCCTACACTTTTTGAAATTGAGGTTGATCCTATAAATTACCCACCTGAAATCATTGCTTCAAGTCCTCCTTCACCCTGCTACATAATAACTGATAGTGTTCTTCTGCTTGAGGTGTTGGCGCAAGATCCTGACCCTGAAGATTCTTTATTGTATATTTGGAGTATCGATGGCGTTGTTGATACCTCAGCTCATGATACTTGTTACTTGTACTCAAGTTCTACGGTGACAATCGATACAATCATGGTCAGAGTTGATGATGGGATGTTTTATGATTCATTGATGTGGGTTGTTGTTGTGTCAAACGCCGGGGTTGTGACTGAATTACCTTGGGAAAATCAAACAGGGTTGTCCTTGTGCAGTTATCCAAATCCATTCACAACGCAATGCGTTGTGAAAATCCAAGATCCAGAATCCAAGAACCAAATGAAATTGAATATCTACGATGCGAGTGGGAGGGTGGTGAGGTCTTTTAACGATTTAACAAATTACCATTCACCAATTGAGATCTATTGGGATGGCACGGATAATTTCGGCAACGAAATTACGCCCGGTGTATATTTTATGAGACTACAGATCGACAATTCCCAGATCATTCACAAAATAATCTTGATCCATTAGCGTATATATACTCATAGGAGGCATTGGATGAGAAAAAGTAAGAAGCTCATTGTGCATCAGGAAAAGTATGATAAAGAATATCAAAATGCAACCTTAAAACTTCTATATGAACGCGCAAGCTGTAGACAATTCTCAGACCAAAGAATCGAACCCGAGATACTCAAAAAGATTCTTAAGGCAGGTATTCATGCACCCACTGGTGGGAACCTCCAACCGTATTCGATAATAAAAATCGAAGATGCTGATACAACGCAGAGACTCGCTGAAATGTGTGAGCAAAAATTTATTGGTGAGGCGCCGGTGAATTTGCTTTTTTGTATTGATTGGCACCGTCTCAAGCAATGGTCGAAGATTGAAAAGGCGCCTTTTTCTGCGATGAGTTCTTTTCGGCATTTTTGGATATCATTTCAAGACACTATTATCTGTGCACAGAATATCTGTACTGCTGCTGATTCGCTTGGTTTGGGGTCGGTTTATATCGGCACGATTATTGAATTTCTAAAAGAAACAAAGGCTATGTTCAGGTTGCCCAGGGGTGTGCTTCCTGTGGTTTTACTTTGTCTTGGGTATCGAAAAGCCCGGCCAGTGGTAAGGAGAAAACTAGATGTTGAGACGATTGTTCATAATGAGCGATATCATGAATTGAAAGGTCATGATCTGGTGACTGCATACAATGAAAAGTACCCAAATGTTAAAATTGAGATAACCGAGAAGCGGCTTGCTAGAATAAAGGAAGTCTGCAATAAAGTACATGGGCATGAGTTTGCACAGAAGTGTTTAGACAAAATTGAAGAGAATGGTTACATAAGTATCGCGCAACAGTATTTCGGTCTTCACTACAGTGCTGATCTATTGCCTGACGGTAACGAGGATTTTCTGAAGAGTATAGAAGATTGTGGTTTTGGGTGGTTCAAGAAATATCAGCTACCTGAGGAGAGTTAAAATGGGTCGGGTTAAGCTTGAATTACCAGAGAGTTTTGGGTTTGCTACAGAGGTAATAGTACGTATTGATGATATCAACTACGGTGGTCATCTGGGTAATGATTCGATACTGTCATTGATCCACGAAGCACGGGTAAGGTTTTTGAAGAATGTTGGTTTTACTGAAGCGGATATTGACGGCGTGGGTTTAATCATGACTGATGTTGTTATCGTCTATAGATCAGAAGGTTTCTATGCGGATGTACTGAAGATTGAAATCGCGGTAAGTGATTTAGGAAAAGTCGGTTGCGATTTTGTCTTCAAACTGTCGAATAAGGAAACTGGAAACGAAGTCGCCCGAGCCAAGACTGGTATTGTTTTTTTCGATTATGAGCACAGGAAAATAGTTGAGGTGCCGGATAAATTTCGGGTTCTCTTTTAGATTGATCAAAAGACTTGACTGAGCAATTTGAACAGATAGAATATCAAGGGGTAAAAGATGCCAAGCATAAAAAAAATGTCGCTTAATGCAGAATTACAAAAGCTTGTCCAGAACATAGGTGAAGTGGGACATTATCTATGGGAGAGGGGTTGGGCAGAGAAGAATGCTGGAAATATCTCAATTGAAGTGACTGACTTGATTGAGAAAAGAGGACAAGGTTTTGATAACTATCAAAAAGTAAAAAGAGAAATCTCTGAGCCACTTTGTGGTGGACGCTGTTTTCTTATTACTGCATCGGGTTCGCGCATGCGTGAGCTTAGAGAGTGTTCGCAAGAGAGCATTATCATGCTTCACATTTGCGAAGAACTCGATGGTTATCATGTACTTTGGGGGGGTGAGGGTATTGGAGCAAACCCAACTACTGAGTTTGCATCGCATCTTAAACTCCACAGTTTTTTATTTGAGAACAATCCATCACAGAAAGCAATTGTGCATACTCACCCAAGTCACTTGATTGCCCTTACTCATATTGAGCTCTATTGCGAGGAGAAAGCGATCAATCGGCTTCTGTGGTCAATGCATCCAGAACTTAAGATGTTCTTACCTGAAGGCGTTGGTTTAGCGCCGTATCGTTGTCCTGGTACAGAAGAGTTGGCTGAGGTCACACTAACTGCTCTACAAGAGCATCGCATTGTACTGTGGGAAAAACATGGTTGTCTTGCAACTGGTGCTGACGTAATGGAAGCGTTTGATTTTATAGATATGATCAATAAAGCTGCGCAGATTTTTCTTTTAGGTAGGTGCGCAGGCTATGAAGTCCAGGGTCTTACTGAAAGCCAAATCAAGGAGCTGAAAGACCGTTTTGGTGTAGCTTGAGGACTTTCGTCATTCGTTAATTTCGAAATTACTTAATCAATGAACCAAAAATGAATGGGCAGCGTTATAAAGCAATACTTTTTGATCTTGACGGTACATTAACTGATCCACAGATTGGTATCACCAGGTCTGTTGCATATGCGTTGAAAAGATTCGGTATTTTCGTTGATGATATCGAAACACTTATTCCATTTATTGGACCTCCTTTACCAAATTCTTTCAAGAAGTACTATCAATTCAACGATAATAAAGCAAGACAGGCGGTCGTTCATTTTCGCGAACGTTTTGCAGAAAAAGGATTGCTTGAAAACCGCATGTATTCTAGTGTGCCTGAGTTTCTGGATAGCTTACATTCGGTTGGTAAGAAACTGGTTCTGGCAACATCCAAAGCTACGGTTTTCGCACAGCGCATACTCGACCATTTTGATATAGGTAAGTATTTTCATTTTGTCGCAGGGAGCAATTACGATCTGACCCGTATTGAAAAATCGGAAATAATTGAATACGCAATGTCCCATGTGCAGGGTTACTTGCCCGAAGAGATCGTTATGGTGGGTGATCATGTCGATGATATTTTAGGTGCTTATAAGAATCGTATTGATTCGATCGCGGTTTTTTATGGATATGGCAAACGTTTGGACTTGGAGAGGGCAAGTCCCACGCATTCTGTTTGTTCTGTTGAAGAATTGAAAATGCTCTTAGCAACATAATAAGTACGCGTTATAAAAAATGCAAAGGAGGAGTGATAAAACCTTTTCGTAAAAATGTCGCAATCAGTATTGACGGCGGTGGTATAAAAGGAGTCATGGTTACCCGCGCCCTTGCGTTTCTCGAGGATTATCTTGGCAAATCTGTACATGATATTTTTCGGTTGGCGACTGGTACCTCAACCGGGGCTATTATTTCTGCAGGGATTGGAACTGGACTGACCGCAGAACAGATGCACGAGTTGTACTGTGCACTGGGTTCAAAGGTTTTTCAAAAGACACTGCGCAGTCGCCTGTGGTTGCTTGCTCGCCATCGTTATCCCCATTGGCCTTTGGAAAAGATTTTGAAAAAACACATCGGTGATATAACGATGGGAGATTTTTGGACATCTGACCCGATTACTGATGTCGTTATCACAGTATTTGATTTGGTCGCCAACCGTACACGATTTGTAAAATCCTGGAAAAAGAAATATGCCAAGTGGCCAGTAGTAACTGTAGTTTTAGCTTCTAGTTCCATTCCCACGTATTTCCCGGCTGTTAGAGGACGCTATGTGGATGGCGGCGTTGGGTCATATGCAAACCCCTGCTATCTGGCTGCATATGAAGCCAAGTTCTGTCTTAATTGGGATCCTGCTGAGACCACCTTGATTAGCCTGGGAACAGGACGCGACCCCCATGATCTAAAACCTGGTGATGCTAATAAATTTTGGGTATGGCAGTGGCTCAGTCCATTGCTGGGTGCATTTTTGCAGTCAGCTGATGACCAGCAAGTACGTCTGGTACAGATCTTTTTTAAAGAATTAGATTTTCGTAGATTTCAGGTTGATTTCAAAGAACCGATTAGGGCTGACGATCCGAGCAAAATCCCTGAACTTACGAGATATGGCGACGAACTCGGTCGTAAGATCCTCAATGACGAAACTGACTGGGCATTGGATATCCAGGCTGGCAAAGTCCTTTGACAACCGGTATTTATTGCCTTGATAGTCAAGGAAGAGGCGTCATATAGGAACAATTTATCTAAAAAGGTAATCATTGGGCAGTAAAATGCATTGGATAGATGAAATAGATATCAAACTTAAGGAAAATTGGGAAGAACAGATGTCTCTTTGGTATCGAGAGACGCTTGATAAAGAAAAATTAGAGGAAAAAGCAGAAGAAGTAAGGGAATTTCTACTTGATCCCGATTTGTCAAATAGGATAGATACATTTCTCAATAGAGAGGAAAATCTGGCAAGGAGACGGAAAGCAGAAATACTGAAAAGAGAAGTGATTAAGGCAAAGGTCGAATATAATAAGAAACTCTTTCAATTACGAAGCGAAATAGAAGCGAAAGCAGATGAATTTCTGCCCTTTATTAAAAGTAAAAATGTTAATATTGGCGAAATGTGGAAAATTCTAATGAGAAACAAAAATAGGAATTTAAGAAAGGAAGCACACAAAAGTTGGAAGCAATTACTTGGTTCTATTGAAAAAGAAGCACGTGAGAGTATAAGGCTTGCTAATGAGATCGCGCATGAGCAGGGATTTGCCAATTATCCAGATCTTGTTTTCTCATTTGATAATATTTCATCTGGTTATCTTTCTGCCCTTTGTTCAAGAATAAAGAAAAATACAGAAGATGTGTGGGTTGGATTCATCGGAAAATGTAAGAAAGAAATACCAGATTTTCAGATACACGATTTGCGATTCATGTTTTATAAGTTTTTCCTACCTCCTGACGGTTATTTTAGAAAAGAAAAAATGATCGATAGCTTGCAGGCTTTTCTCCAATCGTATGAAATAGATTTCAATTCTCTATCTATCAAGATCGAAACTCAAGATAGGGCATGTTCTGGTGGTTGTTATAATCTTAAAATGGGAGAAGATATAAGAATTGCATACCATCCAGTTGGTGGGTATATGGATTATAGGGTTCTTTTTCATGAATTTGGTCACGCCATACACTATCACTACTTACCAAAAAGTTTTCTTCTCATAGATGACCCATCTTTCAGAGAGGGAATGGCAGATATCTGGTCGGGGTTTATCGACACTGAGGAATGGCTTCAGAAATTTACTTCTCTTTCTGAAGATAGGATAAACACATTTCTTAATGCACATGCATTGGATGAGGCGTTTAGGTTTCGGGAATTTATAAAAGAACTTTTTTTTGAACTTGAATTGTATAATAATCCAGAAGCCAATTTTGAAAAGGTGTGGCAGTCAGTCAGTAAAGAATATCTTGGAATTGATGATGATTCTGGTATCTGGTCGGAATTTGTTTTTTCTGCACCGCTATACATGAAAGATTACATTTTTGCGAAACTAATCAAGAATGTTACTTTTCGTTTTTTTAGAACGAAGTTCAGAAACATAATTGGGAATAAAGAAGTCATTGACTTTTTAATAGAAGAGTATTATAAACCAGGGAATCTCGTTCCCTGGCGGAAGAAAATAGAAAAGGCAACTGGAGAGAGGATATAAATGAATACAGAATTCATTAATAATATAGAACAATTCGTATTAGAAATACCGAAGACAGAGCT
>JAUWGT010000183.1 GCA_030606265.1 Candidatus Stahliibacteriota bacterium
AGTATACTATTTTATCTTTATAACCTTGAAATCATTTCCTTGAGCAGTCTTTACCAAGTATACGCCTTTGCCAAGTGTCTGACAATCGAATTCAAACGAAATGATTGTCTTTACTCTAGTCCTCAAAGAAAAATTATCACGGTTTTTTTTCCTGGGGCGCCGGTATTGTAGCTTGCGCTGACTCAGTTTGACTCAATAATTTCCGATACACAAAAGTTGTAGCCAGCAACGTTGTCGGTATCGTCGCAAACAATCCGATGAACAAACAGAGAAATCCAAGAATATTGATACCGGTCATAACAAGACCAAACCCGAGTAATTGCCATTTAACCGTGTCTGTCATCTGAGCACTTTTCTTGAGCGCCTGGACCGGTCCGAGTTTCTGATCAACAATGCAGTACCCAAACCACTGGTACTTAATCGCCCAGTATATGCCCGGAATAATCAAAAGGATAAATCCGGCAACCACGATCAAGCCATAGAGTATAGAACCTCCAATAAAACGCCAGAAACTACCTTTGAAATTAAAGAGTTCCTTGAATTCAGGTTTTTCTTTATTGAGAAAGATCAAAGCAATCTTAATGAGTCCAATCGAAATTATTGCACGCGCAACACCAGCAATGATATTGAAAATAAAACCAAGTAGACATAGATCTGGGTCGTTTAAGCGATCCGCGATATTGCTCGGAATACCGACGATCAACCCGGCAACAATGATGATGCCAACAAAAAACCAGAAATTGGTTTTCATAATACCCCAACCGTATTTTATCGCTTCTTTGTTTGCAAAATTCTTTTTCTCCATCTTGCCTCCTTACAAAAATCAGAAGATGATAATCTTCTTGAACATACTACGTTTCACTTGAATAAAGTAGATGCCGTCTGGCACGTGCGGTATTTCAATCGTTTCAGTATCACGCCATTTATAAATCTCGCGACCAGTCACTGTGTACAGAACATGCGTCCCAAAAGGTATCGAAATACTTGCGCCTTTTCTTATGATTGTAGGCAGCAGAAAATTTGTGCATGGTCCTGAAAAAGACTCTTTGATAGACAAATAAGGGGCAACCTCAAAAAGAGAAACACTTGCCGGTTCAAAATCCATGGTCAAGTAACTCCAACCTGTACGTATGCTATCCGGCACAAAAGCACCCTGATTTTCTATACCGGTCGTGCCATTGTATGGCGCGCCTATCGATGCATTGTTAGTAATATTATACAGGTTATAGGACTGTACTGAGTCTTCGAGCTGCATAGTTATTACATATGTCGAATCAAGTGTTTTGTTAATGACCATGAGCACGTACTTATTATCGAACGACCGTTTCGATGCCCAGCATTCAATACCATAGCCAGTATTCTTGTGGTCAGAAAACGCATATATCAATGTATCGCCAAAATAAGTATTATATAATTCCAGCACATATGAAGGCATACGTCTGCTCACTGAGTCTCCTCGAATTATTCCGAAGTAGGGAAAATCTGATGGGTTATCAGAATCTCCTTCATGAATACTGTAAACGCCAGCCATCTTAAGTCCCGCATGCATCCAGTGACCAATACAATCTGCAATAAAAAGACCGGTCAAATAATTCCACCATAAGGGGTCCGGGACAATGATAATCCCTGAATTGTATTCAAGGATAACAAGCTCAATATGTGATGCCCCAATCGCATTCAGTGAATCTCTGTACATCTGAATAAATGGTTCACATGGAAAGATAGTGTCAGTTTTGGAAAGCCATTCTATGTAGTCGGTCGTGTCTGCGGTCGAGTCCCACGCACTGCTGGCATAATAATGTACATCAAGATAATCAATCAGATTGATATTAGGTTCGATAACCGGTCGAATCCAGGAAGGCGCGCCAGCAATCGAATAGATAAACTCCAATGGTATGGGACTCGCACCTTCCATTGCGTTCACATACAAAGGGATGAGATTGGCAAAGTCCTGGGGCGTCCAAAAGACTGAGTCCTGCCATGACCAATTAGCAAAAGGGATGCCAAAGTGCCGATAAAAAGTCAAGGTGCCCCAGGGTGGTACAGGCCACTCGCCTCCGGCAATATCAGGTTCATTACCGAGACTCCAGATACTCACATTATACGGTTCAGGGTGTCCGCGCTGTACACGCAATTGACCCATCGGAGTTGTGCTGTCACCATTCACATACTCAACCATCCGACGGGCAAGACCAGTATCAGCAATATGCATATTGACGGTAAGAATCGGTTCGGCATTGATCACCTCGCATAAGCGCAGAAAACTATCCACACCAAAATTTACCGCACCTGGTATTAACAGGGTATCGACAAAATCAATATAGAATACACCGCCCAGGGAATCTGCCTCCCAGTCAAGATATTCCGCACCAATACCACCGAATCTCAATAATGAGGGTTTTGTCGCAGCAATAAAAGGCTGAGTCTGAGCGAGCGGTGAAAAACAAGAGGACATTTCATCACCTGAACCAAAAACAAAAGGTGAAATAGCAATATTCTCTGAATCAGGACGGACAATTATGTTACCCGGTATTTGAGCGTGTGAGAATATGGCGCACGCAGTAACTAGTATGCAGCATATGCGACAAGCAGTATTCATATCTCCTCCTCTCCCTCACCCCTACCCTCTTCTCGCAATGAAGAAGGAGTAGAAAGTGGGCACGTACTCTATCTGATTTTAACGACTTTCGTCGTTGTCTTACCGTCCACCTCGACAAAATAGACACCTGGGGCGAGGTGATTGGCATCGATTCGTCGACCGGTGATATCAAAGACTTTATAATCATCATTAGTTTGTAAATTGAGGGAACCGCTGAAAATAGTAGGACCAAAATAATTGTTTACGCGGGGTTTAGAACCTTGCTCTTCAATGCCCGGCAGACCGCTGAACAATTCATCCCATGAATAGAAATGCTTATGACGAAAATGCGCACCCTGATTCCTGGCTGCATAGCTTACGCCGACACACGACCAGCCAGGGTGTTCAACAATGATATTCGGCCGAAATACCATGGACTGCACAGTGCCAGCATAATAGCCCCAACCGGCAACTGCGTTCTCAATCGCGATGGCGCGTGGCGTATCCAGATGCAAATCGTCATTGAGCGAATCCGCCATGATTTGGTAGCGAGAGCAGTATACTGGAGCATAGAGCACGCGCTCATGATTAGTCACACAAAGGTTCCAGTCAGAATTTATCTGTGGAGCAATAACATTATCACTCACCATGCGCAAAGAATCACTGATATTATTTATTTCCAAAATACCCGCAGGAACCAAGTGGTTCGCGTCATACGGCGAAAAAAGATGGACATCCCAGCAGGTGAGGCTTGTCGAATCATAAATCGTCTGTTTGAGATCAAAGATATCATTAATACCGTTCGAATCAAAATCAACTGTTTCGATCGCATTACGGCATGATAATGTGAACGGGGCTAATGAATTCGCTGGTATATAGGTTGTATCACGATTATACCCATAGTCACAGCAAAGACCCACACCATGTTCGTTCACGCCTGAGAGACAACCAAAGATACCAGCCATCGTAACTGAAATGAAATTCTGTTCATCAGGTAAATCAGGTGCGTGGGCAATGATTACACTGGTATTACCAAGGGATGTATATTGC
>JAUWGT010000092.1 GCA_030606265.1 Candidatus Stahliibacteriota bacterium
CACAATAATGATCATGCCCTGCGGGAGCGGGCTTCTGCCCGCGATGGTTAAATGAAAAGGGCTCTCCCACAATAATGATTATTCCCTGTGGGAGCGGGCTTCTGCCCGCGATAATTAAATGAAGAGACAGAATTTTTGCAAAGGAGGTTTCATGGACATTAAAAAAATCAAGATCGAATCCATTGAAGGCGTGAATATAATTTGTGGGTATAGCCATTTTATCAAATCTGCTGAAGATTTATATGAAGCGCTGGTCAATGCCCATTCCAGCATCAAATTCGGTATCGCATTCTGTGAGGCATCGCAAGAATGCCTTGTGCGTTACGAAGGTAATGATGACGAGTTGATTGCTCTGGCAAAAGATTATGCATACAAAATCGGGGCCGGGCATTTCTTCATCATCTTTATGAAAAATGCCTTTCCGATAAATGTATTGGATAGAATAAAGGCGTGTCCAGAAGTCGTCCGCATCCTGTGCGCTACTGCCAATCCGGTTGAGATCCTGCTTATCGAAGACGAACAAGGCAAAGGTGTTATCGGTATTATTGACGGCTTTGCGTCAAAAGGCATTGAAGATGAAAGTACACGGAAAAAACGGTACGAGTTTTTGAGGAAAATCGGCTACAAACTTTAGAAGTCAGATCTTAACAGGTTGATCGAGAATCCAAAAAATGGAGTAGCAGATCTTGATCTGCGCTAAATAACTAATGAAATTTTGGAAGCTTCTATCTACTTATAAATCCCTAAAGACAGAATTCCGGCATTCTCGGTCAGCCTGCTGAGAACATGTTACCCGAATCCTTATTCAAGAACGTGAATGTTTTTCTTCGCGCAGATATCCTTGAGGACCTCAGGCCACACAGTCACACTGACCTCACCCAGATGAGCCGTTCTCAACAAATACATATAGGTCCGTGATTGTCCAATACCACCACCAATAGACAATGGAATTTCATCGTTCAGTATTGCTTTATGATAAGGTAAGTCGAGAAAATCATTCTGTTCGGTCATATCGAGTTGTATTTTAAGGGTCTCTTTAGTAACCCGGATACCCATGGAAGTAAGCTCATGGCGACGTTTGGTTATTGGATTCCAGACTAAAATATCACCATTTAAACCGTGCATTTTTGTGCCGTCTTTGGCTGTTGTCTCAGTAACCCAATCATCATAATCAGCTGCCCTCATTTCATGCGGATAGCCATCCTTGAGTGTCCAGCCTATGCCAATGATGAATACTGCTGGATACTTTTGCAGAATTGCTGTTTCACGCTGCTTGCGCGGAAGATCAGGGTACATGTCAAGAATCTCCTCAGCATGGAGAAAAGTCAATTCTTCAGGGAAATCTGGATACTTATCGTTTTTAAGCTGGGGAAAGAGTTCTTGAGCATGCTTACCAGCACCATAGATAACCTTCCATATCTTCCGAACCGTATCCTTCAAGTAGTCAAGATTGCGCTGATCGTCAGACATGACTTTCTCCCAATCCCATTGATCAACATAACTGCTGTGATCATGGTCAAGAAAATAATCCTTGCGCACTGCCTTCATGTCTGTACAAATACCCTCGCCGATCTGACAATTAAACTGTTTGAGCGCGGGTCGCTTCCACTTGGTCGCTGCTTGCACAACCTGAGCATGGATCTGCTTTTCCAGACCTAACCCGCAGTAGAAATCTATCGGCGTACGGGAACCATCGCGGTCAAGCATATCATTGACTCCACTCTCGATATCCACAATGAGCGGCACTTGAACCATGAAAAGATTCAGCTCTTTGCATAAATTCTCTTCGATATACTTCTTCACTTCAAACAAAGCCTTCATTCTATCTTTTGGTGATAGAACCGGTGTATAATCGGATGGTAAGATTTTCTCTACTTCTGGATAAGTACTTATCCCTGGTCCAGCCAAATCTGCTTTTTTATCTGCCATATTTTACCTCCTTTGGCATACCTTTTATAAAATCAAGGGTTTCTAGAAACTTAAATACACGAACTGGTTTCGTGATTCTTCTTAGATACGGATTATTATCTACAAAAATACAAGAAAGTCAATAATGAAATCCGCCTGGTTCTGCAAGATAGCAGAACAAAAGGCAGCCCGGACGCGATGATTGACAAAGTACCTGATTGCAGTATAATGACTCAATGAAAATCTTCATCACTGGTGCGGATGGCGCACTGGGCAAGGAAATGCAGCAAATCCTCCACAAGAACAGTATCAGCTATGTAGCCAGCGATCTCAATCAACTCGATATAGCCGACTTCAAAAAAGCAAACGAAACCCTGCTGAAACATCGACCCGATATTATCCTTCACTTTGCGGCAATTAGTAATGTTGACTACTGTGAGGAAAATAAAGACCTTGCTTTCCACGTAAATGCCTTAGGGACCTATGGACTAGCGATTATCGCAAGAAAAATTGGCGCCAAGATACTGTATGTCAGTACCAATTTTGTCTTTGATGGTTCTGAAGAAAAATCTTATGCAGAATACAGCCAAACTAATCCAGTCAATGAATATGGTAAGACAAAACTCTTGGGCGAACACTATATAAAGGACATCTGTGACCGATCCTATATTGTCCGTACATCTTGTCTATTCAGCAAGTATTCCAAAACCTACATCTCAAAATTCTTGGTTGCCAAAGACAAACCGAGTTCGATGAATGCAATCTGTGATCTATTTGTTTCCTTTACCTATACTGTTGATCTCGCTGAAGCTATTTTTTCTATAATAAAAACAGAGAACTACGGCATCTTTCATCTTGTCAATAAAGGCTTTGGGGCATGGATTGACTTCGCGATCAAAGCCCAGGAGTTGTTGAAATTCAAAACGATCATAAATCCAACAAAAGTTGAAGAGTTGAATTTATCAGCCCCCCGCCCAAGATTTACGCCCCTTGATTCAAAAAACTATGAATTTCTTTTCCACAAAACCCTGCGACCTTGGGAAGAAGCCTTAAAAGACTTTCTGCGATCCTTTCAAAAGTGAAAAATTAGGATGAAAGGATTAATACTTGCCGGTGGTAGCGGTCGACGGCTAAGACCTTTAACCTATACTGGAGCAAAACAACTCCTCCCCGTTGCCAATAAACCAATCATCTTTTATGGTATTAAAGCACTGGTCAAAGCAGGTATACAAGAACTGGGCATCGTTGTCGGTGAAACTGCCAAAGAAGTCCAATATATAGTGGGTAATGGAGAAAAATGGAATATTAAAATCAGTTATATTCCGCAAAAAGCACCACTTGGACTTGCCCATGCCATAAAGATCTCAAAGGAATTTCTGGGCGACGAACCATTTATCATGTATCTGGGTGATAATATATTGAAAGAAGGGATTGAAGACTTTGTCCATCAGTTTGAAAACAATAAACCAAATGCCCTGATCCTGCTCACCAAAGTCCCGAACCCTCAAGAATTTGGCGTTGCGGTCGTTGATGAAAACGGCGCGGTGAAACAGCTGATCGAAAAGCCGAAGGAACCACCTTCAAACTTAGCTTTGGTCGGTGTTTATCTATTTGATTCGCAAGTTTTTACCGCTATTGAGAAGATCAAGCCATCGCGGCGCAATGAGCTGGAGATCACCGATGCCATTCAATGGCTGCTGGATAATCGCTTCAGCGTCGAGGCGCACATGGTCAAGGGATGGTGGAAAGATACTGGCAAACCAGATGATATTATTGAAGCAAACCTTCTCGTCCTGGAGAATATAGAAGCAGTAAATAAGAGTAGCCAAAAAGATTCTGAGATCAGCGGAAGGGTAAGAGCTGAACAAGGTTCAGTAATCGAAAAGAGCGTTGTACGAGGACCAGTTATTATCGGTAAGAACAGCAAGATCATCGGCTCTTATATCGGCCCCTTTTCATCGATCGGCAATAATGTCATTATTGAGAATTCTGAAATCGAGAACAGTGTAATAATGGATGGCGCGCAGATAAAAAACGTTGAGAAGCGAATTGACCGCTCGATCATTGGTAAGGATGTCGTAATAAATGTGACGACGAAGTCGCCGAGAACACACAAATTCATCCTGGGTGACCAGAGTTATGTCCAAATCATTAAATGAAAACGCAGCGAACGTCGAGAATATGTAGCTAAAAGGAGTGCGAAATTGACAAATAAGAAAATAATCGATGGAGTAAGTATGAAGAAGTTGAAAGTGATCTCTGATGAACGTGGCAACCTTATGGAAATATTGCGAGCTGATGATGACCTGTTCTCAAAATTCGGTCAGGTTTATATCACGACAGCTTACCCAGGGGTAGTAAAGGCATGGCACTTTCACCGTCTCCAGGATGATAATATGACGGTTTTACAGGGTATGGTAAAAATTGTGCTCTATGATGACCGCGAAACAGGTCCAACTAAGGGCTTGGTAAATGAATTCTTCGTGGGCATTAATAACCGCGTTCTCATCCATATCCCCAAAAAGGTCTGGCACGGTTTCAAATGCATTAGTGATACCGAAGCAATGATCGTGAATATTGTTACTGAATGCTACAACTATGAAAAACCTGATGAATATCGAAAACCGCCTCATGATTTAGCAATACCATACGACTGGTCACGCCAAGATGGATAGATACAGGAATTATAGCAATTCCTATACAAACTCTAAATCCGAAGCACTAAATTCTAAACAACTTCAAATGATTGAAATACAAAATTCAATACAAAAAAACATCATACCAATTAGTTGTTTGGAGCATTTGGATTTGGAATTTAATGATTGTTTAGGATTTCGGATTTTGAATTTAGGATTTAACCAAGAGATAGCCCGATTTATCGGGCGTGGCAATCCCAGATTGAGATTGCTTCGTCGCTATTCTCCTCGCAATGACTTAGAGAAAGAACAGCAGGCTAAATTTCTGATAATCCATTTGCATCTGCTGTTTAATCCGTCTGCATCTATTTTTTTCTAAAAAAATGAAGGTTATAGTAACTGGTGGTTGTGGTTTTATCGGTGCAAATTTTATCAGATACTTCATGAAGAACCACCCCCGTTATAAAATAATCAATATAGATAAATTAACCTATGCAGGTAATTTAGAAAACCTCAAAGATTTTAAAAAACGCAAGAATTACCATTTTGTGAAAGCCGATATCTGCAACGCTCTATTTATGAAAAAGCTATTCAAGAAATTCAAACCCGATGCAGTCATCAATTTTGCCGCTGAAACACACGTTGACCGCAGCATCACTGCGCCAAGCCAATTCATGAAAACGAATTTTCTCGGAGTCGGAATCCTACTTAATCTGTGCCTCGATTTTAGTATCAAGAGATTCTTGCAAATTTCAACTGACGAGGTATACGGTTCAATAGAGCAAGGCAGCTTTTGCGAAAACAGCTTACTTACTCCATCAAGTCCCTATGCAGCAAGCAAAGCCGGGGCTGATGGACTGGTAATGGCGTACCACACAACCTATAAATTGCCCGTTCTTATAACTCGTACAACGAATAACTATGGACCACACCAATTTCCTGAAAAACTCATACCCTTGGTCATTCTCAACGCTTTGAAAAACAAAAAAATCCCGGTATATGGTGATGGCATGAATGTAAGAGATTGGATTTATGTTGAGGACAACTGCGCGGCAATTGATCAAGTACTTCATAAAGGTAAGATCGGCGAGATCTACAATATCGCCGGGAAATGTGAGAAAACCAATATCCAGGTGATAAAAACCCTGCTGCGAATATTGAATATCGATGAATCTTTGATCACTTATGTCAAGGACCGACCTGGTCATGATCAAAGATATTCCCTGTCAATCAGGAAGATCAAGAAACATCCTGGCTGGCAGCCACAGATATCTTTTCAAGCCGGCATTAAAAAAACCATTAAGTGGTATCAGAACAATAGGGATTGGCTCCATAATACCCAAACCGGTGCCTACAGAAAATTTTACAAACAATACTACTCAAAGCTGGGGCTAAAGGAAAAATAGACATACAAGGTTAAGGTTTGGATGCTGGATTCTAGTTTCCTAACCCAAACCCAATAACCACAAATGTGGGAGAGCCTTTCCAGGCTCGAAAATCGCGGGTGGAAACCCGCTCCCACAGGGGAAATAGCCAGAAGCCCGCTCCCGCTATTATTGACATAACCAACAATGTATATATAATAATAAATCGGGTCGTTAGCTCAGTTGGCAGAGCACCGGATTTTTAATCCGGTGGCCACAGGTTCGAATCCTGTACGACCCAGTTTTGAAGGATATCAGATTATCAGGTTACCAGGAAGAAAGATACCCGGACATCAGAATATCAGGTTATAATCTTTTGCTGGTTTCCTGTTATCCTGATACTCATAACCTGATCCCCTGTTTTCCTGATATCCTGTAGAATACTATATCAATTATGTTTATTTTTAGCTTACTATTAATCTTAAATTCAACCGCTCACCCCACCGTCGTGCATTTTTTTTATGTACCAGATTGTGGGCATTGTATGGACATATTACTCGACGATTTACCTAGATTTCAAAGCAAGTATAAGTTCAAATTAATAAAATACAATATAGACATTATGGATAACTACCGGCTCCTTGAAAAAATGGAAGAGAACGTAAAACATATCGGTGAAGACCTACCAGTTGTCTTCATCGCAGATTCTGTATTCTACGGTCCAGAAGAGACCCGAACAAAACTTGAACCAAGCATCATATTGTACGCAAAGGCCAACAAGCCAGTGTTTATCAAAGACACCATTAGAATAACCGCAGATACCATGCCGGTTGATACCCTTAGTCAAATATCTGAAGAGATTCACCTGTACTATTTTTATCAACCTGGCTGCCAGGGCTGTGATCGTGCAGAAATAGTGCTCACCCATGGACTGAAGGCGTACAGACAACTCTTTGTACACAGATACGATATTCTTGATGACTCAAATAAGGTGTTTTTCGAAGCGCTTGCGCAAGAACTCAGTATCCCTGAAGAGAAACGATTAATCGTACCAGCGGTCATTATTGGCGAGGATCATTTAACAAAAAGAGAAATCAATTTGGCGCATCTCGATTCACTTATGATTAAGTACAAACAAGGATGTCCTGAGCATGGATCCCTCAACCTCAGGTTTGCTGAGAAAAATATTATTGAACGTTTCTCGAAATTTTCCATCTTTGGCATAATGCTTGCCGGACTACTCGACGGGGTAAACCCCTGCGCATTTGCTACGCTTATTTTCTTCGTAAGTTATTTACTCTTTATCGGTCGTCGTCGTAGAGATGTAATAATAATGTCTATCTTTTTTATTCTTGCAGTATTCATTTCGTATTTTGCCATCGGGTTCGGGGCCTATAACTTGCTAAAGTATTTATCCGCTTACGCGCTTGTCAATAAGATTATCTTCCTCTGTTTTGGCATCATCGCGTTCGTACTTGGAGTCCTGAACTTGCGTGATTACTTTTATGCACGTCAGGGTAAACTAAACAAGATGATTTTGCAACTCCCCCGCGGCATTAAGCAACGTATCCACAAAGGCATAAAAGAAAAGACCGCGGTGGGGGGTATAATCATCGGTTCACTCATTGCTGGATTCTTGATTTCTTATCTTGAATTTGGCTGCACGGGTCAGGTTTACTTACCAACTATAACCTTTATGGTTTCAAAAACCTCCATCGCCTTAAAACCAGTGGTCAGTCTCTTGGTCTACAATCTTATGTTCATCTTACCGCTCATTATCATCGCTGTCCTGGCATCTCTATTCACCACAAAGAACATTGCCAAATCCCTGGAAACAAAAATCCCAGCAATCAAGTTATTCACCGCGCTGCTCTTCTTTGCGCTCGGCATTTTGCTTATCCTATCCGCATGAAGAAAAAACTCTTAATCATCGCAATTGTCATTGTCATCGCATTGTGTATTATAATCAAGAGCATGCCGAATGAGGAAGCTCGGATTAAACAAGACATCAACGCATTCGCCGCAGCAGTAGAGCAGGAGAATAAACGCGATGTGCTCTTACACATTGATGAGATGTATATAGATAATCACGGTATGGACTACGAAGTTTTTGTGAATGACCTTGCCAATCTTTTCAATACCGCAGATTCGATACGCGTGAAAATAACCGGGCTGAAGATCAATATTGATTCAACCAACGCACAAAATGTGATTTTTGCAAGCTGCAGTCTCGGGCTCAAGATCTTCGCACGATACCAAGACGACCGCGTACTAATCTTTGGTGGATTGGTTAGACCAAACCCAGTCCGCGCCCTTTTTAAAAAAACTGCTGAAACCAGCAACCACTATAAAATCTACACTGCTGAATACTAGTGTTCTGTAACATTAATTTCTGCTGGGTGTCATTCCCGCGAAAGCGGGAATCCAGAAGATTTCTTCCTGTGGATTGCGTCCTCCGGCTTGACCGGAGGATCAAGTCGGGCAATGACAATATGGTGTTTTCAAGAATTTATGTCACAGAACACTAGTGCCGTTTCAAATTATCAATGTTCGAACAAAAATAAAACACGAACTATTTGAAACGGTATTAGTTGATTCTCCGCTATGTTTGCTTGACACAATTAGGAAATCCGCTATAATACTGACATGCTTTTCAAAGAAGTACGAAAAAACCTTGATTTTCCTGAAATGGAGCATGAGATTGCCGGATTTTGGCAAAAGAATGGCATAATTGACAAATATCTGGTCAAGAATAAAGGCAAGAAAAAGTGGTCATTTCAGGATGGACCGATAACTGCAAATAACCCTATGGGTATACACCATGCCTGGGGGCGTAGTTATAAAGATATGTTCCAACGCTATAAAACAATGAAAGGCTATGAGCAGCGTTATCAGAACGGATTTGATTGCCAGGGTCTATGGGTTGAGGTTGAAGTTGAGAAGGAACTCGGTTTCAAATCAAAAAAAGATATTGAAAAATATGGCATAGATAAGTTTATACAGAAATGCCGGGACCGGGTACATAAGTACTCTATGGCCCAGATTCAATCATCCATAAGGATAGGCATGTGGATGGATTGGGGTGATTGGAAAACCTCCATGGATGACAAGGACTGGATGAAAAAAAGTCACTCGTATTATACAATGAGTGAGGTAAATAATTATACTATCTGGCACTTCTTAAAAAAATGTCATGAACGAGGTTTTATTTACGAAGGTGTTGATGTAATGCCCTGGTGTGCACGGTGTGGTACGGCGATCAGTGATATGGAGATCGCAACTGAAGGTTATCAGGAACTTACTCATAAAGGGGTAATTGTTCGCTTTAAAATAATCGGCAGAGAAAATGAATATTTCCTGGTCTGGACAACAACACCGTGGACATTAACTTCAAATACCGGGTTAGCAGTTCATTCTGATCTAACCTATGTAAAGGTAAAAAATAATAGTGCAATTTAT
>JAUWGT010000093.1 GCA_030606265.1 Candidatus Stahliibacteriota bacterium
ATTCTACAAATAGGATTGCGGGATTTATCATTTTGGATTATGATATATAGTAAAATCGTGTTCCGTTTCGTGAATTCGCGGTTTACCGGAACGACTAAAGTGTAGTTGCTCGATTCATCGAGCATTATCTGATAAATCTCCGAGAGCCTCGTGAGCGGGCAGACGACTACATACTAGCTCCGATACTCCGATACAATATTTACTCCCTGCGCCTTACACTCTTGTAGCTTGGAACTTTAGAACGTAGGGTGACAAGAGAGTAGAGAGTAGGGCGTAAGGCGAAAAAGAACAGACACGCTGCGCTGGGAGGTATACAGGACAATATTTTTTGCAGTCTTTGGTACCTAGTCGCTCCACCATTCTACTATTGACCCTTTGGACATACTGTATATAATCTGCCCGTGTACTAATAGACTTTCAAGGAGAACTGTCCACCGACTATTATGGAGGACAAGAAAGGAAACGTGACGTTTACAAAGGATAGTCTTAGAACTTTTCTGTCAAAGAGAAACAGAGTCGTATTCCTTATTTTCTTTCTCTCCCTTTCAGTTCGTTTTATTTATCTACAAGAAATTAGAACAAATCCATTTTTCGAAAACCCAATTAGTGATGCACAATGGCACGTCACATGGGCGCGAGATATTGCTCGGGGTAACTGGATTGGAGAACAGGTTTTCTTCAGGGCACCATTGTATCCCTACTTTCTTTCAATAACCTACACAATTTTTGGTCACAGCCATCTTATTCCTCGTTTAATACAAATGATATTAGGTTCTTTTAGCTGTGTTTTAATTTTCTTTATCGCACGAATGCTATTTAATCGAAGAATTGGAATCATTGCCGCCTTGATTGCTTCTTTCTATAGCATCTTCGTTTACTTTGACGGTGAGCTACTAATACCTTCGTTAATCGTCTTTCTAAACCTATTACTCATCCTCAGTCTGCTTAGAAATATCCGAAAGTCCAAACCTATTGCATGGTTTTTTTCTGGAATCATATTTGGCCTTTCAGCTATTGCTCGACCGAATGTACTTGTATTCGCAATTGGAATATTCTTATGGTTGATAATACATAAGAAAAGAAAGGAATTGCTTAGGACTTGTGTTTTCCTTCTTCTGGGAGTTAGTGTTGTTATTATACCCATTACTGTCAGAAACTATCTTGTTGGACGCGATTTTGTTCTAATCTCCAGTCAGGGGGGAATAAATTACTATATAGGTAATAATCCCATAACAGATGGTAAACGTTCGGTTGCGCCAGGTTTACATATGGCAACAGAAGACGATGTAGATAATGTATGGCTTTCTTCTGTCCAAATCGCACAAAGAAAAATGGGTAAAAGACTACGACCCTCTGAAGTATCAGGCTTCTGGTTCAATCAGGCATTTCAATTTCTGAAAGACAAGCCTTTTGATTTCATTAAACTGCAATTCAGAAAGATATATTATTTCTGGAATGCCTACGAAATTGAAAGCAATAAGAATATTTATACATACAGAAAATACTCGTTTATTTTAAAAATCTTAATTTGGATATTTGGTCTTGCTTTTCCATTTGGTGTCATTGGTCCTCTTAGTATAGTGGGTATGTACATCTGCCGTAAGCAGTGGAGGAAGCTGATCTTGCTATATATGTTTGTATGCCTCTATATGTTTTCAGTTATCGCATTCTTTGTAACGTCACGATTCAGAGTTCCTATTTTGCCATTTCTGATTATCTTTGCCTCTTGCTCTGTTTTCTGGTTATATGAAAAGATGAAAACACGCAGATATCGGGACTGCATCATCCCTTGTGTGATTTTTGTCACGGCACTAGTTTTTATCAACTTAAATCTATTTGGTGTTCGGGAAAAAGACCTGCTACGAGAGCACTTCTTCCTCGGTTATGTCTACGGTGAAAACGGGTTATACGATAAGGCAATAGGTGAATATACCAAAGCCCTCCAGACGCCGTATGATCCATGCGACCCGCTGACAAGATCCAATGTGCACCATAATCTTGGTTTTATGTATCGGAAAAAAGGTCTCTATTCCGAGGCAGAAAGAGAGTATCTGGCAGCCATCAGAATGAACCCTGAACATACGCGAGCGTATTGCAACTTGGGTACTTTGTATGCAATCGTAGATCTGGTAGATAAAGCAGAATGGGCATACAGGCAGGCATTGAGTATCAATCCTCACTACAAAGCCGCGAGGATGAATTTGGAGATGCTTCTGCGTAAAAGGGAAGTTCCATCTCTCGGAAACAAGGACAGGTGGGATAAATAGGGATCATGTTCGCATTCGCGAACTGGAGACACACTTCGTTGCAGACACGCCTCCTCTCATAATAATTCGGGACGGGCCGGCTGAAGATATGTCGCTTCGCTCCTGAATCAGCCTGATAAATCAGGCGACTACAATTCTCTCAATTACCTAATTACTCAATTACTTAGTTACTTAATAACCAGGAAGTAGGGAGTAGAGAGTAGGGCGTAGAGAGACAAGAGAGTAGAGAGTAAAGCGTATTGCGTAAGGCGCAGTAACCCCTCACCCCCGTATCAAGTACGGGGCAGGCTCTAACCCTCTCCCCAGAGGGGCGAGGAGACAAAAGCGTAGAGAGTAAAGCGTAGGGCGACAAGAAAGAAAGTCCAATAAACCTGTCCTGAACGCAGTTGAAGGATTGGACGACTACAACACAGATAAATAACGGAGTGTACGTTGGGCGCTGAGAATTTTCTGTTATGTCTTTGCGAGCGAACGCAGTGAGGAATCTCGTTCCTCCATCGCAATGACATCCAGCGTTCAAAGTTCCTAGCGTATTGATCGCGACTGGAAAGTCGCTCCCACGATGAATAAGAAATGCCTCAAGGTATGTGCTCGACATTTCCCGTTAGAACTAAATATCCGTATGTTATGATTCATTGATTTATTGGTGATGAAATTATACTATAAGTTCTAACGGGGCCTCTCGCCATGCTCGAGATTTACAACAAGCTCGCCTGTCTCGAACAAGGTGAGAGGAACATTAAAGACAATGCCCGATGAACCTGTCCTGAATGTAATTGAAGGATCGGGCAACTACACAGTAAAGAAAAGGGGCAGGCTAAGCCTGCCCCTTGAATACAATGACAAAATGAAGTGTCTTTAGTGTATGATAACTAGCGAACGTGTGACATTCTCAACTTCTGTATCAAGAATTACAAAGTATGTGCCGTTAGCGAGCTCACGAGTATCAATGTCGACATTGTATGTACCAGCAACCTTTTTACCTGTATCAAGATTACTGATAAATCGACCAGCTGCATCGAACAGGTTCAGTGATACATTACCTGATTTTGCCAGCGTATAACTTACTGCTGAACGATTAGCTGCTGGATTCGGATACAGGTTCAAAGCGGTCGTCACCGGCACAGTCGCATTATTCTCTTCAATACCTTCAACATATTCCTTGGGGAAAACCCAGCAGTGCACTGGATTGTCAGTAATTACACCAGCAGGTGGATCCAGTACACCACCACCAGCATCCTTATCCTCGATAAAGGTAACCCAGATTGAATCATTGACGACAAATTGATTGGCTGTGAAATAGTCCTCATCAAAACATGCTCCAGCCGCACCACCATGCGAAGGAGTATTGGTTAGATTCGCATAGTCTGACCAGGTCGCACCACCGTCTGATGAATAGGAACCATAAAGGTCACCGTTGAGATAACCACCGGCTGAACAATCAGTACTGTCAGCATTACCCTGCCATAAGCAATAGAGATCGTTGTTTGACAGATCTATCACGAGTTGCGGTCGGTCAGCCACCATCTGCCAGCTACCTGCACAACCACCATGATAATAGGGCTCACCACCAACCGAGCCTTCAAGCCACCAACCATCAGGATCATTGTAAAAAGTACTCGGACTGCTGACAAGATTGGTATTACCAGTTGCCTCAGACCAGTGGTAGATCTTGCAACGATCACCACCATAGAGCGTATTAGATTCCACCCAGCCCATTGAAACTGACCAGACAATATGAAGATTGTCATTGCTGTCAAATACCGGACAGGCTGAACCAAAAGCCCAGGTTGCTGAATCGCCATTAACCATCGTATAAGGCGGCGTATAATTGGTAATATTGACCTGTGTACCCCAGGTTGCACCATTATCAGTCGAGATATCATACATCACGTCAAGACACCACTGCTTCGCATTTTCCATATCCATTGCTTGGGTCCAGGCATGAACGACCTTATTCGAATTCTGCGAGCGACGGGGGAATTGTGACATCTGTGTACAGGAATCATAATCAGCAATCCATGTCCATGAAACACCCATATCAGTCGTCAGATACATGTGATGAGCATCAGCGTTTTGATCACCGCTTATTATTATAATATTATTATTGGACGCAACACACATCTTGGGCCAGATATGCCCAGCGACCTCGGGTGAACTCACGTTGTTTCCCCAGACTCCCCAGAGATTGCCGTCGTCGAAATCAACCCAGCTATAATAAGCAACACCTGCATTAAAGTGATAAGCGATGACTGTCCTTTGATCATCAGGGTTTGCATCCGCGGTCACGTCAAGGTATGGATAACCACTCCAAGAAGGGGATGCCTGGGTCTCACCATAGAATGAACCGTTATCATAACGCGCATTCCAGGCAAGGTAACGGCTGACACAAGCAGGATAATCCTGCCACATCCAGTTGATATGTGCCTGATCATAATCATCGACCCTAAGACGCTGACCACAATTGGCATTTGCCTGATAATCATACGCCGTCGTTCCGATGACCGAATCCTCATAGGGAAGATACCGGCCATCACCCAAATAGGGGATGGCGTAATCAGGAAGCGTCTCATCGCCAATGAGATCCTGGCATTCAACATTATCGGGTATTACAAAACCATACCCCATAGTTGCAAACATTGCAACGACTATCATGCATGTCCATATTTTCATTATTCCTCCTTTTCCTTTGTTTTATTTCAGAAACACTACTTTTTTCGCCACTGTATGTTGCGCGGTCTCAACCTGCACAAAATAAACTCCAGCAGCATTTGCTGACCATTTGAAATTATGCTCACCGGCGTCTAAACTTTTCTTGTCTATAAACTCAACTAATCTTCCTGCAGCATCATATATATTCACGCAAAGATTACTCTTTTGTTCGAGAGTAATGCTGAATTTCAAGCGGTTTGTCTGCGGTGAAGAAATGACGAGTTTTGAGACCAGAGGTTGCTCAGTCATCTCTTTTACTGCGGGCAATAGATCTTCATGAATTACATAGACACCATCGCTTACATCAGCAAGATAGAGCAACTCTCCAACATGAGTGACATTAGTAGCACTTCCAAAACTTTCCATATATCCAATCTGTACAGGACTTTCTGGTGTCGAAACATCGATCACCAGAAGACCACCACCACCATCACAAACATATAATGAATCTGTTATCAGGACGTTTTGCGCAGTACCTGGGGTATTAAGAAAACCAAGCTGCTGTGGATTAGCAGGGTCACTAACATTAAAGACCTTGATACCTGCACCACCTTCAGCCAGGTAAACATGGTTTCCTGACTTATCAATGCCCTGTGTGATACCATTGGTATTATCATAACCAATTTCATAAGGGGATGATGGGTTGGCGACACTCCAGATCCGAAGCCCCATTGTACCATCAGCAATATAGGCAAGCGTATCATCAACAAAAACATCATAAGCCTGTCCAGGAGTATTAAACGTGCCGATTACTAAAGGTGATGATGGTGTTGATATATCTACGATCTCCACGCCAGTACCGCGGCATGCGACATAGGCGCGTGTACCAGTTACATATAGACCCCTTGGTTGGTCAACGCTAAGTGCGACTTTACCAACCTGGCTGGGGTTGGCCGGGTTAGAAATAGAAACAACGCGCAGCGTATCTTCCCGATCCGCAATATACAGGTATGAACCTTGTCCGCACATCGCTGCAGAATTACCAGGTAATGATAGACTCGTAATCTCTTCAGGGATTGACGAATCAGAGATGTCAGCAACCATTAGCCCAGCCGTACCATTTGTAACATAAGCGTAATTGCCGCTAATCTCCACGGCATAGGCTTGACTCGGTACAGGCAAATGCCCGACAAGCGCCAGATTAGATGAATGGTCAGGAAAAACAGAGCTGAGCGGATTAAGACCACCATCTGCAGCAAGCCGCTGATTTGAACTGTTCAATCCAACCAAGTTGATACGCAATGAAGAATCCTGGTTTGGCGCGATCCATAAATACTCACCAGTATTAGGAGTATTAGCCGTAATGAGTATCCAGTTTAATGAATCATAACTAGATACCTGCCTGCCTATTGAATACGAGATCTTAACATGGTCAATCTGTGAACCGATATCAGTCCACTTGATTTTGTATTTCAGGTTTTTGAATACAAAACCAGGACCTTTAGGATAATCTAAGAATATGTTGTCATTAACCATGCCGCCCGGGATAAATGTTACAACGTAGTCATATGAGTATGTACCACTATTATAAGTCCATAACGGCCAGAGCGGTTCACCACTCCAACCCCAGGTAGTATGAATCTGTACAAATGTATCAGGCAGGATAATCTGATAGCCCACGCCAGTAACAGAGTGGTTGATAAAATCACCGCCATAATAATAGTACAGAATACTCCAGTGGCATGGTCTTCCAGCATTAATTTCACCTTTAATCCAGGAGAACTGCCACTGATTCCAGGAACCACCCTGGGGTGATGTGGAACCACTACAAGAATAGCCATTATAAGAATTTGCTACGGCAATCATACCATTACGAATATTGTTGATAAATGTTCCACCAGTCATTGAATCAGTATACATTGCGATCGAAAGCTCCCTGTTTACATTGGCATTATTTTTCCATCCTTCATATACAACTTCCCAACGCGTCCAGAAATAGTCGACAAGCCTTCCATAACCATAAGTATCCCAGTACCAGAAAATCATCGATGCTGCGGTCGGTGAACACCCATAGGTCCAGTCAATCCAGGGAACGCCAGGGATATAACCTGAATCTTGGCGCGTGCTGAAATTCGCAGTGTTAAAGTATTTTTCCCATTTTTGACGGGTCAATTGTTCAAGCTCAGGTATGGGTTCAGGTTTGTGCAAGAAGAACTCTGTCTTCTCTATTGTTCTGAAGGTACAAGAATTAATGAGAAAATCCCGGTCACCAATTCTGAACCCACAATATTCTTCGCCAGGACCAAAATAATAGTACTTCTGAAATTCAGGCTCACCATATTCTAAAGTCCTTGCCTTATTTAAAACTGCATCAAAAGCATCTTTTGACCGTGGTAATGCCTTGGATATTTCGTTCACCGGCGATGTTGTATAACGCGCGCCCATGATTATGGTCAGCGGTTCATTGTTATTGTTTCTGTAAACAAATGCATAAGCACCTGGGAGTTCATCAAATCCGTGATAGGTAATTACCTCATCAAGATGGTGCGCGCCATATCGTTGATTGACAAATCCTTGTGCAATATTCTCAATTTTATTCAAGGGGATCAAATCAGCGGCGAAAACAAGTGCACAAGTTAAGAGCAAAACACATAACCTCTTCATAAATGCAACCTCCTTAATAAAAATACTCTTGGTGTGGTGCAGAGATCTTAGCTCTGCACCACACCAAGGAAAAAGTGACTTAGAAACCGATCGTCAAACCGAAGCGATGAGTATGACTGAGTATTCCTTTGTTCATATAGGTATAGTCAACTTTCAAGGCTCTACCTACCGCAGTTAGATTAACACCAATACCAGCAGTCAGATTATTCAACATCCAGGCGGTTTCATCACCCCACTCATAGCCAGTAATCTCATTTTCTGTCGTATCGACTATCGGTTCGCCACCAGTCATAGCCTTCATATAATCCATATTCAGGTATGCTTTATAACCAAGTCTCAAGAAGACCGTATTGACGTAGCCATATTCTAAACCAAGATTGATCGTTTCGTAATTATCGTTCGGATGATTCAAGTCCAGTGCCACTGTGAACCTTGAAGATTCGTTGGCAATCGGATCAAAAGCGATACCGAATCTGAAGATCAAAGGCATTGAGAATGGCGTTGTCTTAAGCTGAACCGGAACATTCTCATATTCGCCTTCAGGGGCATCAGGGAATAGATTGGTTGCTTTGTCCAATTGACGACCGCTAAAATTCAGATCAGAACCAAAATTACTGATCGCAGCAGCAATGCGCAATCCTTTGAAACCAGTATTATAGTGAATCCCAAAGTCGGCGGCAATACCAGTTGCTGACATATCCCAGATTATTTCCTGGACCGCTTTGACAGTAAGTCCAGCAGCAAGACGGTCAGTAAACATACGGCCAAAGGAAAAAGCGAGCGCAAAATCAGAAGCATTAAAGTATGTACCCGTACCAGTATCCTCACGAATTGAAGTATTAGGATCGTCTACGGTCAGAATCTCCATCTCACCCATGGTCAATGCAGTCAAACTAATCCCCATGGTACCGAAGTTACTCAAAGGAAGAATAACCGATAGATATTCATGCCTGACATCGGCGATCCACTCGTTGTGTTGCATGTTGACCGCGCGCTCTGTTATCGTGCCCAAACCAGATGGATTCCAGTATGTTGCCGAAGCATCGTCAGCAACTGCAACAAATGCTTCACCCATTGCTGCACCTCGACCAACACCGATCTTCAAGAACTGAGCACCAGACGTACCCAGCTTTGCAAAATCAGCGTAGAGTGGAGACAACACTATCAAGAGTATTCCAAGGTATTTCAATATTCTCATTACAGCCTCCTTATCGGATCACAACAAACTTGCCGACTTGCTCACCAACTGTAGATTGGATATGGTAGATGTAGATGCCACTTGAGACTAGCTGACGGTTTTCACTCAAGAGATCCCACCACTGGTCACCACCGGCACTATTCATAACCTCTTGCCTACCCTCAGCCGGCTCTAAGGTATGATGATGGAGTAAGGTCTTCACTAATTCACCATTGAGATTGAAGATCCGTATCGTACAATCTGCAGGCAAATTGATGAACTTTAATCGACGCTGCCTAAATGATGTCTGCCACTCATTCTGAAGAAGATACGGATTCGGCACGACCTTTACATTAAAGGCCTCAAGCTGCGTCGACGTATCAAAATACGCCGGCGTACTATGGATCTCAAACGACGCACTCAACGGCGCCGGCGCAAAATCCTCATTTGCATCTGTCAACCAAACATCATTTGTCGAAGGCACTGGACCAGTCGGCATC
>JAUWGT010000153.1 GCA_030606265.1 Candidatus Stahliibacteriota bacterium
TGCACGAGCCATAAGAAAAGGCGAGCGCAAGAAAATCAAGGAAGAATTTGCTGATTGTCTCGCCTGGCTCCTCTCAGTGGGTTCAATTCTCGATGTCGACGCGGAACAAGCAATGGACAAATACTCGAACGGATGCCCTAAGTGTGGTTCTTGTCCATGTGAATGTAGCGAGGATGGAAAATAGTATGAATACGTTTACGGTTCGCGGTTGTTCCGCCGCTGGCGAGAATCCTCGAGATCGGGACGAAAAGCGTTTCGTTCTCGTAAGCCGTTTATCGAATGATGCGTAAAAGAATTAGGAGTTTTACGGATTTGGAAGTTTATCAAAATACTTATACCGCATCAGTTACTGTTTTAACTACAATTCTACCTAAATTACCGAAATCTGAACGGTTTGATCTTGTCGATCAACTGAGACGATCGGCTAAAGCAATACCTAGATTGATTGCTGAAGGTTTCGCCAAGAGACACCAGAAAAAAGGATTTCAAAAGTACCTTGATGATGCTGCAGGTGAAAGCAATGAAACAATAGTTTCCTTGTCTCATGCAAGGGATGTATACAATGTGGATCCAGAATTGACCACACAACTCATTGATATATATGACAAAGCTTCACGCCAACTATATAAATTGAGTTGTGCATGGGAATCCTTTGGCCCGCGAAAAACGAAACCGCGTCTGTCTAAGACGGACGATAACGTATCGCCTTTCGCAACCGATCAACGTTGAACGAAGTATTAAGAAGGAGGTTTTATGACCTTAATTTTACTGACCGCGATTTTTGCCCTGGCGCCGCCTGGTGAGGTGCGGGCATATGATACACCCGGTGACCGTGGTGAAGCAATAACTATCGAGTGGCAATTATCACAAGATGATGCAGTTCTCGACGGGTATGAAATCTACCGCAGCGAAGATGGCGTCGATTTCCAAAAAGTTGGGTTTCTCGGTAGAGGTCGCACAAATTACGAGGACGAAACCGACGATGATAAAACATACTTTTACAAGGTTGCTGCAGTATCTAATACTGCAAGAACATTATCCGAACCAACCCCCCAAGTAATTAGTAGTCCCCAATGGATAAATCGTACTAAAATCAACATTTTTATAGCAATGTTCCTTTTCGGTGGTTTTATTCTGTACTTTATTTATCATGCACGTAAAGGCAAAGAGCTTTTCATAAGAAAGATCGCTGGATTACAAGCGGTTGATGACGCGGTTGGTCGCGCCACTGAAATGGGAAAACCGATTCTCTATTCGCTCGGGCTCGGCTATGTTGAAGATATTGCAACCATCGCCTCACTAAACATCCTCAGCGAAGTTGCTAAAAAGTGTGCCAAGTATGATACACAGCTCATATGTCCAAATAACCGACCCATTGTCTATACTGTAGCAAGGGAAATTGTTAAAGAAGCATACACTGAAGTTGGAAGGCCTGATGCATTTGACCCAGATAGTGTCTATTTTTTAACTGATTCACAATTTGCCTACGCTGCCGGTGTTAGTGGAATCATGGTTCGAGAAAAACCAGCAACGAACTTCCTTATTGGTTATTTCTATGCAGAATCACTCATTCTCGCAGAAACCGGTGCTTCAACCGGTGCTATTCAAATAGCCGGCACTGATTCCCTGGCACAGTTGCCATTTTTCATTACTGCTTGTGACTACACACTCATCGGCGAAGAACTCTACGCTGCTTCAGCCTATATCTCAAGAGAGCCGCTTCTTTTAGGTGCGATCAAAGGCGAAGATTGGGGGAAACTGATAATCGGCACAGTACTAATTGCTGCATCAATAGTCGGCATTTTTACAAAATTCCCAATCCTCGATTTCTTTAGATAGGAGAATAAGATGAAAAGAACATTTCCATTAATTCTTGTTTTCATATTTGGTATCATTGGTATCATCACCTTTATTATCCCTCACCCAATCGTACAGAACCTTGACGAATCCATACGTAATGATATTCTCAAGATCCTTGTGGCATTTGCCCTTGTCTTAGGGCTCGGCAGTTTATTAAAAGTGCATATGGATAAGATCAAACGCAAACGAGAGAATTGGAAGTACTCGTGGATTCTGATTATTTCCTTTCTTGTCAGTTCTATCATTGGTCTTTTTGGCGGTGTCGAAGGTGCTGGACCACTACGGACTTCTATCGGCTCATTTCACTTTGATATTCAGACTCTCTATGAAAATATTTTCATGCCGCTTGGTGCTACGATGTTTGCATTACTTGCATTTTACATGGCATCAGCATCGTATCGTGCATTCCGCGCCCGCTCCTATGAAGCAACGCTGCTCTTAATTACAGCATTCATCATAATGATCGGGATAATCCCACTCGGAGAGAAGATCTCACCGCACTTACCTTCATTTGCTCAATGGATAATGACGGTTCCGAATGTTGCAGGACAAAGAGGGATATTATTAGGTGTTGCCCTTGGAATAATTGCCACTTCACTCAAGATAATCTTAGGCATAGAACGCTCCTGGCTCGGGGGTGGTGAATGAAGTTCATTGAGAGATTAACGACAATTGACCGACGCATTATTTACATCATTCTCGTAATTGTAGTCGTAATCCCTTTGATCTCCCGTTCTCCAGAAAGAGTTAGAGTAATGCTGCCGGTTGAGAAACTGTACAATGCAGTAGATACGATCCCAAAAGACAAGGTATTGATTATTGACTTTGAATATGCTCCTCAAGACATGCCTGAGCTCGAACCAATGGGATTTGCGCTCCTGCGCCATGCCTTTGAAAAAAGAATAAAGGTTCTTGCTTTATGTCTCTTTGTCCAACCTCTTGGTCTTGCCCAGAAAGCCCTGACCCAGGTTACTGAAGAATTCAATTCTGTAGCGCAATCTAATGCTGATAGCATTATCTATGGAAGAGACTATGTGTTTCTTGGTTGGCAGCCTCCGCCGCTCATTCCCATTATCGGTATGGGAACCAGTATCACTAATGTCTATCCAAGTGACTATTACGGCAATAAAACCGATACCCTACCATTAATGAAACACATAAAAAACTATAATGACGTCGCACTGCTCGTTTCACTATGTGCCGGCTCTATTCCAAGGTCATGGATTGCCTATGCCCAAAACAGATTCGGGGTAGCAGTGGCAGCTGGTGTTACTGCAGTCTCAGCGGCAGATTTCTACCAGTACTATCAGACCGGTCAATTCACAGGACTGATGACTGGGATGAAAGGTGCTGCAGAATATGAGGAGTTGGTTGAAACACGATTGGGAATTAAGAAAAGTAGAAAAGCAAGTGAGGCTTTACCTTCATTAACCTATGGGCATCTGGTCATGATCGCCTTCATTATTATCGGTAATGTTGGATACTTTATGCAAAGAAGGAGGCGAAAATGAATATTTCTCCTGACCCCTGGGTATGGATCGCGGCTCTATTGAGCTTAGCTATCTTCTCTTTCCTGTATAAGGAAAACCCGTTCTACAGAATTGCCGAACATCTATTTATAGGCGTCGCGAACGGATATGCCGTAACATTCTACTGGCACAATATCCTGATGCCAACCCTTTTTGACCCTCTATTTCGACAAGGCAAGCTTTTGTATATTATCCCATTTATTATTGGAATCCTGTATTTCACAAGGTTTATACCCAGGATCTCCTGGCTTGTGCGGATTCCGATCGGCATAACAATAGGTTACTATGTGGGAGTCTCTGTACCAGCCACAACACAGGCATTTATTATAAAACAGATACAGGGAACGGTTTTGACCTCAACAAACTTCCAGGCGTGGAATGCCGGTTCATGGGGAATCGTCTGGTCTGTAATAGTCTTCATAGGAGTACTTTGTTCCCTATCTTATTTCTACTTCTCAAAGGAACACAAAGGTGTACTGGGGGTGACATCAAGAATTGGTATTGTTTTTGTGATGATCGGCTTTGGTGCGGCATTCGGTTATACGGTCATGGCACGTATCAGTCTTTTGATTGGTAGATTGCAGTTTTTATTAGGAGATTGGTTGGGGATTATTCAGTAAGAAAAAGCGTAAAGCGTAGGGTGTAGAGCATAGGGAGACAAGAGGTATAGCTGCTTCGCAGCGGTTGTGAGCCCTACGGGCGGTTTTGGCTACTCTCTCGACAGAGCTCAAGACAGGTTCGTAGCGGTTATGAGTGCTACGCACGGGACAATATTAAAACGTAGTTGTCTCTGCCTGAGGCAGACAGGTGATTTATCAGACTGCCCGATGAACCTGTCCTGAATGTAATTGAAGGATCGGACGACTACAACACAGATAAATAATGGAGTCCCGCTGCGCGCGGGATCACGTTCGCATTCGCGAACTGAAGACATGTCGCTTCGCTCCTGAATCAGCCTGATAAATCAGGCGACTACAATTCTTTCAATTACCTAATAACTTAATTACTGTTTTACTCAATAACTTAATTACTTAGTAACTTAATAACCAGGAAGTAGGGAACAGTGACCCCTCACCCCCGTATCAAGTACGGGGCAGGCTCTAACCCTCTCCCCAGAGGGGCGAGGGAAATAAGGAAGAAGCGTAAAGCGTAAAGCACCAATAACTTAGTTACTTAATAACTTAATTACTGTTTTATGCTTTACCGTATCACAACAAACTTGCCGACTTGCTCACCAACTGTAGATTGGATGTGGTAGATGTAGATGCCACTTGAGACTAATTGACCCATATTACTCAAGAGATCCCACCACTCATCACCACCGGCATTATTGGCAACCTCTTGCTTGCCTTCAGCCGGCTCTAAGGTATGATGATGGAGTAAAATCTTCACTAATTCACCATTAAGATTGAAGATCCGTACCGTACAATCTGCAGGCAAATTGATGAACTTTAATCGACGCTGCCTAAATGATGTCTGCCACTCATTATTGAGAAGATACGGATTCGGCACGACCTTTACATTGAATGCCTCAAGCTGCGTCGACGTATCAAAATACGCCGGCGTACTATGGATCTCAAACGACGCACTCAACGGCGCCGGCGCAAAATCCTCATTTGCATCTGTCAACCAAACATCATTTGTCGAAGGCACTGGACCAGTCGGCATC
>JAUWGT010000043.1 GCA_030606265.1 Candidatus Stahliibacteriota bacterium
AATTTTTGAAAATTTACAACCGGCTCATTAAGAAATACGGTGTTAAAATAAAACAAGATTCTTCATCTACGTTTTTAGATAAATGGTATGTAAATAATGTTCGAAAAGAGATAGATTTTGCCTTTGATCTGGTTAGGCAAGTTAAAAATAGCAGAAATAAGAAAATCTTGGCAATCATTCTGAGTCGAGCAATTCGTTCTTGCAGAGCAACAACACACTATGACCTTGCAACATTGAAAAATCCGCAATGGACAGCTTATTACTGCCACAAGCATAAAAAAATATGTAAACCTATTTTTTCGATAAAAAAAATGTTTTCTCGTTATGCTATAGATACAATAGAAAGACTAAAAGCATTTGATAATTTGAGAACCTCTGCATTTTATGTTCTGCTTCCTGTTGATTCTCGTACAGTCGATATATTTTCAAAAATAAAAAAGAGAAAACCTGAATTTTACGATCTTCTGCGCAAACAAAAAATAAATGGAATATTTACATCACCACCATATGTCGGTCAAATCGATTATCATGAACAACATGCCTATGCTTATGACCTATTTGGGTTTAAGAGAAGAGACAAATTGGAAATTGGTCCTTTATATAAAGGACAGGGATTGGATGCGAGAAAATCCTATACTGAAGGCATTTCTAAAGTACTGCTGAATTGCAGAAAATATCTGGTAAAAGATTTCGATATTTTTCTCGTGGCAAATGATAAATATAATCTTTATCCGATTATTGCTGAAAAAACAAATTTAAGAATTATTAACAAATATAAAAGACCTGTGTTAAATAGAACTGAACGCGACAAAGGCGCTTATTCGGAGATTATATTTCACCTAAGGAAGAAATAACACATGGGAATTTCAAGAGAGCAAAAGAAATCTATTGAGAGCGTTTTAAAAAATAGTCTGAGACATAAATTTCAAAACTATAATCCAGAGCCTGCCTCAATGCCATTTCATACGAGACTGTTAGGCAAGGACAGATTAGCTTTGTATTCTTTCATTCATTCGTTAAATACCAATTTTGGAACAAGTATTTTTGAACCTGTTGCTCTTGCACTGGCTAAAAAGACTTTCAAAAATGCGAAATCACATGTAAAAGTGGGAGAATTTATCAGCGAAGAGGCTCTTTTAGTTATTCAAAAGATAATGGATAACCTGACGACGGCACAAACATCACCGAACAAATCACATGAGACTAAAGCAATTAGAAAAGTTTGTCAAAAGGGTACAATGCGAAAGGTTAAGCCCACAAAGGTTGATGTTTTTCTTGAAAGCAAAACAGGCGAGCTTTATTTATTTGATTTAAAAACAGCGAAACCAAATGCGGGTCAATTCATAGGATTCAAGAGGACGCTTTTGGTGTGGGTCGCAGTGATTTTGGCTTCCAATCCCAAAGCAAAGATAAATACCATTATAGCAATACCATATAATCCATATGAACCAAAACCTTACAAACGATGGACAATACGAGGCATGTTAGATTTAGACAACGAATTAGAAGTTGCTGCAGAATTCTGGGATTTTATAGGCGGCAAAGGTGCTTATCAAGGTTTATTAGATTGTTTTGAAAAAGTTGGTATTGAATTACGATCTGAAATTGATGAGTATTTTACGAGGTTCAATAAGTAATAAACACAGCCACACAGGAGATGAAACAATGAATCCTTCAACTTTGTTAAAAAGGAAGGGGATGAAACCGGAAGATTCAGTTCTTCTGATTACTGCAGAAGAGGCATTGGAGAATATTTTAGAGACAATTGATGAGTACTGTCCTCATCTGGAAATGGATAAAATGACAAAGGAAGATATTAGTGCTTTACTCAATAGTTATGCTGATTGTGTTTGTAATTATCATCCTGAAAATCAGCATCAAGAAAGAGCAGTTTTACTTAAACACTTTGATATGTTGAAGCAGTATGGAATGACTGATGATGATTACGAAGCACTCGATTTTTGCTGAGGAGATAGATTTATGAAAAATATTTTTGCTATTTCAGTTGAAGAAACTCAGCATTTTGCTCAGGAAAAGATTGGTAGAAAATTAACCTGTGAAGAATTGAGGCGTGTCAAAAAAGCGTCGAATTCGGCTTAGAACTATCCTGGGAAGTGGTTTTAATCACTGCAATCCGGGAAGTGCATGAGCAGAGTCTCAATCAAGTACAGATTGTATAGAATAAATCAATGTATTTTAGGATAATTCGCTATTTAGGTAATTGCCAAAATACCGAAATTGTCTATATGAGGTGTTATGAAAAAGAGAAAAATGCCAGAGACACAGTATCGAGCTTCACGAGTATGTCGTATTTTAGGTAACCCTACAGCTTATCAGATAATAAAATCGTTGAGCCGTGGTGAAAAGACACCATCTCTATTAGCTGCTGAAATCGATGTTTCTGTTCCTACTATTTCAGATACTTTGCGTAATCTACGAAATATCGATGTAGTAAGGTACGAAGCGAAATTGAATGAGCGGATCTACTGGCTGAAGGATGCAACGGTCTTAGAAATAATGGACAAATTAGAAGTATTCGTAAAACACATTCGGTGCAAGGAGTGGTGATTTAGTGTTTTGGCAATTACCGAAATGCCAAAATGCTTCTATATCTTATCTTTCATATACACAGTTCTAATAGGGAAGGGGATATTAATACCTTCTTTGTTGTAGCGTTTATGGAGCGCCTTGATAAACTCGTGTCTGATTAAATATTTGTTGACAAATTCCTTAACGCGTAGGATTACACTGAAGTCAATGCTTGAATCCCCAAATGTGTGGAAGCGGATAAATGGTTCAAATTCAGACTCACCGCCCTGAATTTTTTTCAAGACCTTCTTCGCAACGTCGATAGTGACTTTTTCGACTTTCTCCAAATCACTGTCATAACTCACGCCGCATTTTACCAGCACGGACATCTCCTTTTGAGGTTGGTTAAAGTTCGTAACAATAGAATCAGCTAGTTTTGAATTCGGGACGACTATCAAATTGTTAGGCAGTTCTCTAATTTTTGTGTTTCGCCAGGAAACATCAGTGACATACCCTTTTTGTCCTGAATCAAGCTGTACATAATCGCCGACTTCAACCTGTTTTGATATGATGATCTGTAATCCTGCAAACAAGTTAGACAGGGTAGGCTGTAAAGCTAAAGCGACGGCAAGTCCGCCTATGCCGAGGGCAGTGACGAGTGGTGTGATCGAAATGCCGACCGATTGAAGTATGATCAGTGCACCGATGGAAAAAATCAATATTTTCGTGATATTGATGAACAAAGAAGCAGATGGTAATGCCGCAGTCTTTTTACTGTGCAGGTTAATAAAACCGACCACAATCTTGGCGATTACACTAGTTGCCGAAATTATGATAGCGACGAGGATTATTTTTTGAATGATTGTAAGGATATTTGGCTGGAGCGGTAGGCTAAGTAATGCACCGTAGATGCCTGCCAGAGAACACCATAGTATGGCCATACCTCTAATCGCTGCGATAATGAGTTCGTCGCCTTCCCATTTTGTCCGCGCGGCAAATTTCTTCAGTTTCACCAGGATAATTTTTTCGACGATAATACCAATTATCAAACCGCCGATTATAAAGGCTAAAGATACGAATAAATGCCTCATTGTTAAAGATTCAACTAACATAATATACTCCTTTTAACGTTTACATTAATATTCCGTAATTTCATGAATTCTTTTGATCAATACGCCATATTCTATTCAGTTTTTTGGTTTCGTCAAGACGGTTAAACAAAGCACAAAGCTGGAGAATACACGGCTTTTTCTCCTTGACTTCAGAATGATTCTATATATAATAATCAACTATGAGTAAGCTCTTGATTGATAAGGACTTTAAACGAAGGATTGAAGAGATAAGCGATCAGAAATTATCTGATTGCTATCAATGTGGTAGATGCACGGCTGGCTGTCCGTTTGCGAATTTCATGGATGCGCCGCCTAATCAGGTTATCAGATTTATGCAACTTGGTTTAAAAGATGATGTCTTGGATTCACAAGGACCCTGGTTCTGCGCCGCATGTTTGGTATGTCAGACAAGATGTCCCCGAGGTGTTGACATCCCGAGATTAATGGAGGCAGTAAGGGTTATTCACTTACGTGCCAAAGAAGGTTTGATTGACGTGTCAGAGATTGATAAAGAACTTCTTCTGGATGCACCACCCCTTGCTTTGATGAGTGCATTCAGTAAGTATACGTACTAAGATGAGAATTCCATATTATCCCGGTTGTACTTTATACACCAAAGCAAAACCTTTAAATACTTCTATGCATGCATGTTTTAGTGCGATAGGCGTTGAATTAGCTGAATTGCCGCACTGGTATTGTTGCGGCACGACTTTCACGCTTGCCCGTGATAACCGAATGTCATTGATCGCACCTTTGCGTATATTGGCTAAGGCACAGCAAGAAAATGGTAAGGTTTTAGTTCCTTGTTCAATATGCTATAATACACTCAAAAGGGCAAATTATATGCTTAACGAGGATACAGAAACGCTCGATATAATAAATGAACATCTTGAAGAGTCGTACGATGGAAACGAAATAGTCCTGCACCCACTTGAGTTTCTCAGGGAAAATGAGGAGTTAATAAAGAGCAAAGTCAAAAAGAACCTAAAAGATTTGAAAGTCGGTTGCTATTACGGCTGTCTCCTTTTGAGACCCCAGCAAGAGATTCAGTTTGATGATGCTGAATCACCGACAATATTTGAAAACTTCGTAAGTTTGATCGGAGCTACACCAATTGATTTTCCGCTAAAGGTTGAATGCTGTGGTTCGTATCTTGTTGTTACTTCTCCAGATGCCGCGATTGAGGCGTCTTACAAACTTCTGCGCAATGCTCAGGGGAATGGTGTTGATGCAGTGGTTACTTCATGTCCCTTGTGTTTTTACAACCTTGATGCCTTGCAGGAGAAAATGAAGAAAGCACATCCTGGGTTCAAACAGATCCCGATATTCTACTTCAGCCAGATCTTAGCAATAGCACTGGGCGTGGAGGAGAAGAACCTGGGACTTGAACAAAACAAGGTTTCACCATATGAGATATTGAAGGAGTATGATCTTTTATGAAGAGAATCGGGGTTTTTATATGTCACTGTGGTATAAACATAGCGAAGACTGTTGATGTTGAAGCATTGACTGAAGAAATAAAGAAATACCCAGGGGTTGAACACGCCGAGAATTACAAATATATGTGTTCTGATCCCGGACAAAATTTAGTGATTGATGCCATCAAGGAACAAAAACTCGATGCGGTTGTTGTTGCTGCATGTTCACCAACTCTACATGAGAATACGTTCCGGAATGCATCTGAAAGAGGTGGGTTGAATCGCTATGTCTGCGAAATGGCTAATATCCGCGAGCATTGTTCTTGGGTACACGATGATAAAACAGTCGCTACGAAAAAAGCATCGCTGATTATCAAAACCATTGTTGAGAAAGTGAAGTATGATGAACCCCTGGAACCGATACAGGTCAATGTTACTAAGCGAGCATTGGTGATCGGCGGTGGCATTGCCGGTATTCAGGCAGCTCTAGATATCGCTAATGCTGGAGTTGAAACAATCCTGGTGGAAAAAGGACCATCGATCGGCGGACGTATGGCTCAGCTTTCTGAGACTTTTCCAACCCTCGATTGCTCGCAATGTATTCTGACACCGAAAATGGTCGAAGTATCACAACATAAGAAGATAAAACTTATCGCCTATTCTGAGGTGGAAGATGTTGAAGGTAGCGTTGGCAATTTTAAGGTCAAAATAAAGAGGAAAGCAGCTTATGTAGACCAAGCTAAGTGTACGGGTTGCGGTATATGCTATGAGAAGTGTCCAATAAAAGTCGATTCTGAATTTGAAGAAGGTTTGGGTAAGAGGAAAGCGATATATACGCCTTTTCCTCAGGCCGTACCGAATAAACCGATTATTGATACTGAGCACTGCACTTTCTTTCTGAAGCCGGGTAAATGCAAAGTTTGTCAGATCGTATGTCCAGTGCAGGCGGTTGATTTTGAACAGCAGGATGAGATTCTCGAAGAAGAGGTGGGTGCGATTGTTGTTGCAACAGGTTATGATATATACGAACCTGAGAAGCTTAAGGAATATGGCTATGGTACCATACCTGATGTTATTACTTCGATGCAGTTTGAGCGTCTATTGTCAGCATCCGGACCTACGGTCGGTGATGTAAGGCGTGTTTCTGATGGTAAGGAACCAAAACGCATTGTATTCATACAGTGTGCAGGTTCCCGGGATAAAGAAAACCATTTGGAGTACTGCTCAAAGATTTGCTGTATGTATACAGCAAAGCACGCGCTTCTTTATAAACATCGTGTGCACGACGGCGAGGCGATAATTTTCTATATAGACGTAAGGACGGCTGGTAAAGGTTATGAAGAATTCTATAACCGGGTTACGGATGAAGGAGCCACTTATATACGAGGTAAGGTATCAAAGGTCTATCAGGATAACGGTAAGATCATTGTCCTCGGTGCTGATACACTGTCTGGTAAACAAGTTGAGGTAGAGGCAGATATGGTAGTGCTGGCACTTGGAATGGTCCCGACACGTAACAGCGAGGCCTTGGTAAGAACATTGAAAATACAGTGTGATGCAAATGCTTTTCTTACAGAGGCACATCCAAAGCTCAGACCGGTTGAGTCTAATACTACTGGTATCTATCTTGCTGGTGCTGCTCAAGGTCCCAAGGATATCCCAGAGGTTGTCGCTCAGGCATCTGGCGCGGCCAGCAAGGCAATAGCTATTTTGACCCAAGATGAAATAACATTTGAACCGACAATTGCCGGTGTGGATGAAGATCTCTGTTCTGGATGCGGTATCTGTGTAGGTGTCTGTCCATATAATGCTCGAGAACTTGATAGGGAGGAGATGGTGATCAAGGTCGTTGAGGCTTTGTGCCAGGGCTGTGGTTCTTGTAGCTCAGCGTGCCCTTCTGGTGCGGCACAGCAGCGTAATCTAATAGATCGGCAAATCGAAAGAATGGTGGTTTCAGCACTGGAGGAAAATTGAGCGAAGGCACATTTGAACCTAAAATTATCGGTTTTTTCTGTAAATGGTGCACATCAGCGGCCGCTGATTTAGCCGGTACATCTAGGAAGAAGTACCCGGCAAATCTTGTTCCGATACGGTTTTTCTGTTCTTCACGAATCGATGCCCAGCATATTCTTCATGCTTTTGAAAATGGTGCTGATGGTGTATTGATTGGAGGATGTCATTTTGGGGATTGTCATTACCAGGATGGCAATTACAAGACTGCTCGGCGTATCGCGTTGCTCCATAACCTGTTGAAAGAAATGGGTATTGATAAACGACGTTTGCAACTCGAGTGGATATCTGCGGCTGAAGGGGATAAGTTCACTAAGGTTGTGAGAAAATTCACCAAGCAGATTAAAGAACTCGGACCAATGAAGGGGAATGGTGTATGAATAGTTACGAAGCGATATTTATTTTCAAACCCGATCTTGATGAAGACGCACTGGAGAAAGCAATAAAAAGTGTGGAGCGGAAGATAAAAACAAGTGGTAAGGGAGAGGTGAAGTACGATCTTTTGGGAAAGAAAACCATGGCATATGAGGTTAAGAAATTCAAGGAAGGTATTTATGTAAATTACCTGTTCACGGCGCAACCATTGGCAATTACGGAGATCAAAAAAGCATTGAAACATGAAGACGGTATTTTGCGTTTCATGTTTCTTGTTAAGGGAAGGGAAAAATGAATCAGTTACGTCTTGGCTATCTAAACAACGTACTATTAATCGGCAGACTCGTTGCTGATCCTGAATTAAGATACACGCAGAAAGGAGCCCCGGTTTGTGATTTCCGTATTGCGTGCTCACGCCGCTATAAAAATCGCGATACAGGGGAATGGCAAGAAGAAACTCTTTTTATTAATATTGTTGCTTGGCGCAGACAGGCAGAGCTCGCGAACGATTATCTCAAGAAGGGTAGTTCGGTTCTTATCGAGGGTAGTCTTCGATCACGTCAATGGGAAACAAATCAGGGCGATAAGCGGACGGCAACCGAGGTTGTCGCTCGGCGCATTCAATTCCTAGATGTTCTACCAAAGGACACTAGCGCGGCTGATGGTGAAGGTACAGTTCCTGCTGATAATGAAGGTGGGATAAAAGAAGGTGCGGAAGATATTGATACCCCTTTTTAAAAGGGTAACATAGTTCTGCAAAGGAAAGAGAATGAAAAGAAGAAAAGGTAGATGTCGGTTTTGTAGGAACAAAATTGATGAGATTGACTATAAGGATACATCGCTCCTTAAAGGATTCATAAATGAACGCGGCAAGATTCTTGGTGCCAAAATTACTCGATTATGCTCGTTTCATCAGAGAAGATTGACCCAGGCGATAAAGCGCGCTCGAGAGATCGCTCTTTTACCCTACGAGACAAAGTAATGAAGGTAATTTTGCTTAAGGCAGTTGAGAGGGTAGGTAAACCATACGAGATAGTTACGGTGAAAGATGGCTACGCAAGGAATTTCCTGTTTCCTCGGAATTTTGCGCTACCGGCAAGCAAAGCTAACGTGCTTGGTCTTGAAAAGAATAAGAAGCGTTTTTCTAAAACCGTCGAAAAACAAAAGAAAGTGAGTGCAGGGCTCGCCGAGCGGATTGATAGTACAACAATTAAAACAACGATAAAAACAGGTATCGATGGAAAATCATTCGGCAGCATTACTTCCCAGAACATAGTTGAGCTATTAGCTGCTGAAGATATTGATATCAATAAGAAGAACATAGTGCTCGCGGAATCAATAAAACAACCTGGGGTTTATAACATTAAAATTCGCCTCGGTGAAAGCATCGATGCGGTCTTTAAGTTGGTACTTCTAGAGGAAGGTGAGTAGATTTTAGAAGTGTTTGTAAATGGTGTTGTAGAAGATCGCCAGAATCTTTCTTATATTGTTTTACTCAGAGAAAAATTTGGGGAGCGAACACTACCTATATGGATTGGTGAACCTGAAGCGCTAGCAATTGCCAGAACTTTGGAGTCAATAGAGTATCCCAGACCACTCACCCATGATTTGCTAAAATTAGTCCTCGATACTTTTCAGGCAAAAGTTGCGAAGATAGAAGTTGTTACATTGAAAGATAATACCTATTTTGCTAAAATATACATTGAGTGTGACAACCGACTTTTTGTTATAGATGCCCGTCCATCGGATTCCATTGCTCTTGCCGTGCGCGCTAAAAGCGTGATTTTTGTTGATCCTAAAGTTATGGATCAAAATGGTCGCGTACTTGAGGGCGACACCAATATTTCTCAGTTGAAGCGCCGTCTAAGAAATACTAAACCCGAACAATTTGGCGATTTCAATTTGAGCGATTAATATATTTTCAAATACAAATATTAGGTCATGATCAAAAAAAGAACTCTAGATCTGACTAAAATATCCAAAATTGAACAGCGAATGATTGAAGAAATCCTGTCTATGAAAAGACGGACAGTCAATAAGATAATGGTTCCGGTAAATGAGGTAGTTGCATTCGCTTACGACCAGACGTTGAGCGATGTTATCGTCTCCTATAAGCAAAATCACTATTCACGTTATCCCGTATACTTCAAAAAGATGGATCAAATTGTGGGTATACTTTTTATCAAAGATATCATTACCTTCTGGAACAAATATCAGGATAATTCAGTTGTTGAGTTTGTGCGTTTTCCTCACTTCGTATACGAGGATCGTCCCGCGCTCGATACTTTCTTGGAGTTGCAGAAACTCAGACTTTCAGTGGGGGTTGTGATGGATGAATTCGGAGGGGTATCAGGTATAATCACACTAGAGGATCTTATTGAGGAAATAGTCGGTGAGATAGAGGATGAGCTGGATGAAAGACAGAAACCTTTTGTTGAAAAGATATCAGAACATGAATATATCGTCAATACACGCATGGAGATTGAGGAGTTTTCCGAGTATTTTAAGGTGGCAGTGGATGAAGATGTTGATGTAACTACGGTTAGTGGTTTAATCCTCAAGAACGCTGACCGTATACCAAAGGTGGGGGAAGAGATTGAATATAGGAATATGAAGTTCAAGATCCTGGAGGGAACGAGAAGGAAAATTAGCAAAGTAAAAGTCATAAAGCGTAAGGAGTAGAGAGAAAATACAAACACCTAAAATCCAAAATACCTAAACGCCTAAATAAACCAAAGAAATGAATGAAGCTGTGAAGATAGGAAGTTATGAAGATGATGATTATTATGGAGATGAAAAAAGATTAAGATATTATTCCAGCGCAAAGCGCTAACTTCCAGCGTCAGCTCCTTTCCAGCACGTAGTGCTAACTTCCAATCCGTTAGGATTCAAAAAGAGCGTAAGGAGTAGGGCGTAGGGCGTAAAGAGAAATGATGCTCTGAAGACACGCCTTCGGCTGGAGACACGATTCTCTGAAGACACGTTTCACTGCAGACATGCTTCGCTGGAGACTAGGAGGAAATGGCACTGCGTGCGGGACTGGTCGCTTCGCAACGGTTATGGTTCACTAGCGTGAACGGTTATGGCTCTGGCGAGTGGGAAAAGAAGCGGCGGGAGAAACGGTGCTACGGAAAACAGAATTATGTAACGGTGTATCAGAGTGTCGGAGTAACGGTGAAACGGAGAAAATACAAACACCTAAAATCCAAAATACCTAAACCCCGTTAGATGTGTACTATCTAAACGGGGTAAACGCCTAAAGAAACTAACGCTATTAACGATCTAAACGATCATAACGTTCTTAACGTCTTTCAATAACTCAATTACTTAGTAACTGCTTTACCAATAACTCAATGACTTAGTTACTCAATAACTGTTTTACCAATAACTTAATTACTTAGTAACTAAATAACTTTGATTGTTTTAATTATGTAAAGCTTCGTAGATTATCTTTGCGTATTTTTTTCCGATCCCCTGTACCTTTGCGATGTTTTCTTCACTTGTTTTCTTAATCGCATCGACACTGCCGAAATAATTCAACAAGGCGAGTTTCTTTTTTTTACCAATGCCATTGATATTATCGAGCTGCGACGTGACCAAGTTCCGGCGTCTCACCTTTCGATGATACATGATCGCAAAGCGATGGGCTTCATCCCTGACTCTTTTTATATAGAAGAATCCCTTTGATGCACTCGGTATCGTGACAACATTGCCTTTTCTATCGAATAGCTCGTCTTGCTTCTTTGCAAGGGCAAAGATAGGTATATCAAGGTTGATCAATCTGATTGCCTTAAGTGCTGCATTCAATTGTCCTTTTCCTCCGTCAATGATCAAAAGGTCAGGCAATTCCTTGCGCTTTTTTAAATCCTGCATACGCCGTACAACGATCTCATGGATCATAGCGAAATCATTTTGCCCCTGGTTTCTTCTGATTTTATAATGGCGGTAATATTGTTTGTGTGGTTTCCCATCGTGGAATGCAACTGAAGCGCCTACAGCATACTTTTCTTTCAAATTCGAGATATCAAACGCTTCAATCCAGCGTGGTCGTTTTCCCAAATGGAGAGTATTTTGAAGCTCGAGGGTTGCAGGGTGTACACGTCTCTTCAGTATTTTTTTCGCAAGTTCGCTTGCTGCGTTCTTCTGTGCCCAGCCTAAAAGGCGTTTTGGTTCACCTTTCGCCCCGGTTGAAAGCCTAACCCTGAATCCTCTTTCATGGAACCATCTTTGCTGCGTGTCCCATTCGAGTGGTCGTACTGATATGACAATTTCTTCTGGGATAAAGGAGACATGTGTGTATATTAATCTAATGAACGAACTGGCTATTTCCATATCATCAACTTGGGCACTGATCTTCAGGTGGAAGATCTCTTTTGCGATCAAACGATTCTCCCTGATTTTAAATAAACAAGCAATACAAATAAACTTGCTTTTGCTTACTCCGATGATATCTCGAGCGATATCTGTGCTCGTAACAATGTGTTGTCGCTGGGACATCTGTCTAATAGCAAGCAATTGGTTGCGTAGTAATGCTGCTCCTTCGAAATTCTCCTTTTTAGAGCAGTACCACATCGCCTTTTCGACTTCCTTTTCCAGTTCGTTGGAGTTACCTCTAAGAAATTTTACTGCTTTGTCCACGAGCTTTTCATATTCCTTTCTGGTTATCATCCTGGCGCAAGGTGCACTACATCTTCCGAGATTGAATTCAAGACAAGGACGGTTGTATTTTTTATTGAGGTCCCTGGTACAGGAGACTAGTTTAAAAATGCGACATAGGGCATCTCTTGTTTGTCGGAGTGCGCGTGCATTGGTATATGGTCCGAAGATCAATGAACTGTCGGGTTTTATATCGCGGGTGAATACTATCCTTGGGAAAGGTTCTCCAACAGTGATTTTCAAATAGGGAAATCTTTTATCATCTCTTAAGCGAACATTATAGCGGGGTTTATTGAGCTTTATCAATGATTCTTCAAGTGTAAGGGCTTCAGTATCAGAATTCGTGATGATAATGTCTATATCGGTACTATGTAGTATTATTATTTTGCTGCGTTTGTCTTCTTTATTGAGGTAAGAAACGAGTCTTTTTTTTAAATCGGCTGCTTTTCCTATATAGATGATTTTCTTTTCTTTATTTTTAAAAAGGTATACACCAGGCGCTCGCGGAGCTTCTTTAATTTTCTCGTTAAGTAATTTGTTCATTAACAAAATCTTGAACCTTTTAATGATTTTATGCCATCAGTTAAATTATACATTGAGTAATTCAATTATATTTATCATTGTTTAGTTCTTACTGTATGCTTCGCTGGCGCCCTGCGCTTTACGCAATACGCCCTACGCACTTCACTATCCTTTTACTACACCGATCGGTCTCATCCTGGCGATTTTTCGTGAAATGCCAGCTTGATGGACGGCATCGACGACCATGTCAATGTCTTTATACGCCTCAGGTATTTCTTGTCTCAAGACCTCATTACTCGCAGAGAGAACATAAACGCCCAGTTTTGCGAGTTCTTGATCGATACGACGTCCTTTTGTCTGGCGCATTGCCGCAGAACGTGACATTAGCCTGCCTGCACCGTGACATGTTGACCCGAATGTTTCTTGCATTGCCTTTTGTGTACCCAAAAGGAGGTATGAATGGGTTCCCATATCACCCGGGATTAAAACAGGTTGTCCAAGGGCTCTATAGATATCTGGTATATCCTTATGGCCTGGTGCAAATGCCCGAGTAGCTCCTTTGCGGTGAACGCAAACCTTTTTTGTTTCGCCGGACACTAGATGTTCTTCGAATTTAGCGATATTGTGGGTAACATCATAGATGAGGTTCATACCTAGATCTTCAGCTTTTTTACCCAATACCTTTTCAAATGCCTCTCGTACCCAGTGCATAATGCATTGGCGATTTGCCCAGGCATAATTCGCTGCACATGCCATTTGCTCAAAATATGACTTCCCTTCGGGCGATTTGATGGGTGCACAAGCTAATTGTCGGTCTGGGATACTGATGCCATATTTCCTCGTTACTTTGCCAAGGATTTTCACATTGTCGTCGCATATTTGATAGCCGAGTCCTCGGGAGCCAGTATGTATCATAATGGTGACCTGACCAATATGTTCGATGCCCAAGGTCTTTGCAGATTCCTGGTCGTATATATCATCAACCACTTGAATTTCCATAAAGTGATTCCCTGCGCCCAAGGTGCCTAATTGCGGACGGCCACGTTCGATCGCCCTCCTTGATACCCTATCTGGGTTAGCTCCTTGGAGCGCACCTTTTTCTTCAATTTTCTCGACATCCTCTTGCCAACCATAACCCTTTTTCAATGCCCACTGCGCGCCGTTACGCAGGACTTCTTTTACTTCTTTATCATCAATACGGATCTTACCTTTTGAACCGACGCCCGAGGGTACATTGTTAAACAGAGCCCTTATCAATGCTTTGATTTTATCTTTTATATCCTCTTCACTAAGATCAGTACGCAACAGTCGTACCCCGCAGTTGATATCATAACCAACACCACCTGGTGAAATTATACCCTCATCTATATCAAATGCAGCAACACCTCCGATCGGGAAGCCATATCCCCAGTGGATATCAGGCATTGCCATCGCATAACCAATAATGCCCGGCAACGTTGCAACATTTGCGATCTGTTCAGGAGCCTGGTCCTGATTGATCTTGGATACCATATTCTCTGATGCGTAGATAAGTCCATCTGTCCTCATTCCCGATTTATAGCTTTTGGGGATCTTGTACCGATTATTATCGATTTTGATTAACTCGCCGTGCCAACCCATTGTTTATCCTCCTTTGTGAAATTATAATCTATCTGATAAGTATGTCAATGAGGATTTGCAAAAGTGCGCATACTTCTGGTATAGTTTCTGGATTCCCGCATGCGCGGGAATGACAAAGAGGAAGACGGGAATGACAAAGAGGAAGACGGGAATGACAAAGAGGAAGACGGGAATGACAAAGAGGAAAACAGGAATGACAAAGAGGAAAACAGGAATGACAAAAAAGGAAGATGACAACCTTTTCTACAATGCTTGACTTTCATCGGTTTCTCGATTATCATAGAACGTGTTTAACACAATGCTAGTTGAGGCGTTATTGTGAAGTCAAGAAGATACATCTTGATTGCAGTTATTTTGTTAATCATTCTTGGCGTTTTTATGACCCTTGGTATAGTAAACAGTCGACGTGAGATGATAGGGTTGATAAAAGAAGAGGGGCGTTCATTCCTTTTGGTCGTGGCGTCGATGCAGGAAAATTCTATTTTTGCGGAGGGCAAGTACGAAGATGAAATCATTGATAAGTTGATAAGTGTTTGCCACTACCTTGAAGCTACTGGCATTAATAAGGCAGCAACTGGTAAAATAAGGCATAGTTTCCACTTGAATTCTATTACTGTTTTCGACATACATTCTAAGAAGATGATACTCAGTTCTGGTAATCCTTTAAAGATTTCAAGTAGTATCTTCACGGCCAAGGAAAAGATCGCTTACGAGTACTTCAATATCGGTCAAAAGAAACATATGCGTTTTGTCTATAAGACGCAACAAAATGTTTTTCAAATCGAAATTTCTGCAGAGGAGATTCAACAATTCAGACAAGAATTTGGCATTAACAAGATCATTACCCAATTATCAATGAATCCAACGATAGAATATCTCGTTCTTCAGGACAAGAAGGGGATTATTTTCGCCACGTCTAATATTCAAACCATTACAAGAATTGAAGACGATTCAGTGTTGGTAGATGTCTACGAGCGATATATTGAATCAACCAGAATAGCTGAGTTTGAGGACAGGAGTATTCTTGAGTTGATCCGACCTTTTATCGTGAGTGGTCAGATACTTGGTCTATTTAGGATTGGCATTAGTCTAGATAGCTACCACCGTCATGTGAAAGCGACTGAACGACAGTTAATAGTTCTTTTTGTTATCCTTTTTGGTGCCGGGTTGGTGCTTTTTTACTTCTTTGTTAAGTATCAGTCCTATATGGACCTCAGAGGGTTGTTTGATAAAACACTCAGTGCTGTTGAGGATGGTGTTCTGACAGTAGATAGTAAAGGAATTGTTATTGGTGTAAACGAAGCATTCAGTCGTCTATCCTCGTTTGAAGAGAAAATACTTTTAAATCACAATTATTTCCAGTTATTTGAAAATGATCCTTTTGATATACAACAGATATTGAAAAAAGGGACAAAGGTTATCAATGAGAAGAATTTGTTTGAACGTAATATCCAATATTCTACCTATCCACTGCTTGATGCGAAGAAGAAAATCAACGGAGCCATTTCAGTAGTGCGTGACGTTACAGAATTGAGGGCCTTTGAAAAAGAAAGGGAAGAGAGTGAGCGCCTAAAGTTTCTCGGTAACCTGGTTGCGAATTTCGCCCATGAGATCAAGAACCCTTTGAATGGTTTGTCGATTGCCACGCAGCGATTGGTAAAAGAGTTCAGTCAGGAAGATAAGGAATACATACACCTCACAACAACGATAAAAAAGGAGATAGAAGCCCTAAATAAGATACTGAATGATTTTCTGAGTTTAGCTCGGCCGAAGATAAAGGAGCACAAAGAGTTCAACTTAACTTTAGTGGTCAAAGACACAATAGACCTTATTAAAGAACAGGCAAATAGGGATAATATACAGTTAAAGTGTAACATTAAAAAAGATATCAAGCTACGTGGAAATATGGGAGATTTCAAAAGGGCAGTACTGAATATACTGATTAATGCTGTGGATGCTTTTTCTGGTATCAAGGATAGAAAAAAGCTAATTACCATTGACCTTGCTGAGCCCGATGGTTTTATTCAATTGAAAATCGCAGATAATGGTAAGGGCATG
>JAUWGT010000018.1 GCA_030606265.1 Candidatus Stahliibacteriota bacterium
AGTCTCGTGTCTCAACCTTATGTTAATAAAGGAAGCTATTCTCTTAAGGAATTATCTGATGGGGGATTTATAGCTGTTGGATATCGAGACAGCATTAATGACCCAATACCTGCTGATGCATATCTTGTACGATTCAACTCCTTTGGTGACACACTTTGGTCAAAGCTTTATGGCGGCGATAGTCTTGATAAAGGCTATTGGATTGAGATTACCCCGGACAGTAATTTTATTATTGTCGGCGAGACAAAATCTTATGGTGTGGGTAATAGTGATGTCTTGTTTATGAAAACTGATACCGGGGGCAATGTTTTGTGGTCGAGAACTTATGGTGGAGATAGTTACGACATAGGTCGCTGTGTGAAAAATATGTCTGATAATGGATTCATAATTGTTGGTTCGACCTATTCATTTGGTGCTGGATTCAGAGACATATATCTTATAAAGACTGATTCAGTGGGTAACCCTGAGTGGACAAAGACCTATGGCGGGACTAATTATGAATGGGGTCATGATGTTGAGGTTACACCAGACAGTGGATATATCGTTGTTGGACAAACAAACTCCTTTGGTGCCTTGGGGCAGGATGTTTATTTTATAAAAACAGATTCTTTAGGCGATACCCTATGGACAAAGACCTATGGTGGCGCAGATGATGATGTTGGCTATTCAGTAGCGATTACTTCGGATGGTGGTTATATCATTGCTGGTTACACTACTCATTATGTAGGTGGTGATAAGGATGTCTGGTTCATCAAGACCGATTCATTAGGCGACATTCTCTGGACAAGAACCTATGGTAGTGTTGATGACGATTGTGCCTACTCAATTAAAAATACTCTGGATAATGGATTTATTATTGCCGGCTCAACATCGAGTGGTGTTTATCTTATAAAAACTGATTCCCTGGGTAATGCAGGAATAGAAGAAAATAATGTAGTATCTCAACTAAACATTGCTCTCATATGTATCCCAAGTTTAACAAAAACAAACGCTACATTAAGATACACTCTGCCGCAGGAAGCAAAAATTTCATTAAGCTTATATGATAATCTAGGCAGGTTGGTAAAAAATATTTATGCTGGCGAAAGGGCAGCCGGCACATATTCTCAGAAAGCTTCTTTAAAAAATCTTCCCTGCGGTGTATATCATCTACTATTAAAAACGCCCGGTAAAACTATTACAAAAAAGATTGTAAAACTTAAGTAATGCATGGAGCTTTGTGGAGTATTTTGTAGAATGCCTGCCACGGAAAAAATCTCAATAACTCAATATCTGACACCTCTCAACATTTTGTAAAGCGTTGTCAATATTGCTCTTTTACAATATCAGTGTTCGTGTCATTGCGAGCGAATCCTGCCAGTGAGCAGGATGAGCGTGGCAATCTCAGCGTAGCTTAGAGAGACAATATCATGTTTTTTCGATATTTTTCTCTGCCCATGAGATTGCGCAGCTTGTTCCGAACGTAGTGAGGAATCTCGTTCCTCGCAATGACAAATCAAGGGTCTAAGAAGGTGGAGAGGACTTAGACTCAATATATCTTGACTTTTTTCCTTCTTATTTTATAATAAAGTAGCTGTATACTCATAGCAAAGGAGTGATGTGTTATTACTTATTTTTTTCTTACATTGTGCGTGGACAGAAAGTTTTGAAACTCAGAATCACTTTCCGCCGAATGGTTGGATTATTGTTAATGAGGATGCCCTTGATGCTTGCTGGTACAGAGACACAACAGAGGGGCATACCAGTGCCCATGCCGCCACTTGTTACAATGACACGGCATATGCTGGTCTATTATTCACAAACTTGGATTATCTTATTACACCTCAAGTACTGCCGCAAACAGGGATCAATGATACGTTACTCAGTTTTTGGTATCGTGCAACAAGTAGTGCAGGATGCAGTCTTGATATCATGGTCTCAACCCTGTCGCCACCTGAAATGCCATCGTTTAACCTTTTACAATCATTCTATATGACCGAGACATCCTGGACTCAGCAGGTTGTGAGTTTGAGTTCATATAATAATATTCCTATTTACATCGCTTTTAGAATGCGCAAAATCCCAGTAGGCCAACAGTTTTATATTGATGATATCACGATTTCTAATATGACCGTACAGCCTCATATATCTAATGGTCGGTTAAGAACAAAAGGACCACCGTCACAAAAATATTTGCAGGTATGGGGTAGCCACAATGAGATGGGTTATGCACACGGTTTCTTGCTCGGCGAAGAGATCATGGCGAATTTCACGCGCGTCATAGTTGGTACAGATAGTTTTCACTTCTATTCTCCAACCGAATACGAAAATGTCATTCTTCCATATTATCATAGTCACTTTTATATACCACAAAAATATCAAGATGAAGCACAGGGTGTGTACAACGGCATGCTTGCTAAAGGGGTTGACTTGAACCATCCAGAGCTGGGAAGAGAATTAACCCTGGAAGACATATTATGTATCAACGCAGACCCTGACTTTATTGTATCTGGATGTTCAAATATCTCGGGTTGGGGTGAATCGACGATAAATGATGATACATTACAGGGCGGCATGATTATCGCCCGGAATACTGAGGGTGGATCTGGTCAATACACATCAATGGGGAATACATCTTTGATCATCGCATTTGCGTCGGATTCTTCAGGCGAACAAAAATTCTTCATAGTGGGTGGGGCAGGCAGCATTGGTTGTGGTGCTGGCGTGAATCAACAAGGTGTTGGCCTGTGTCGCAATACAGGTAATCATCCAGATACCGCATATATACCACCGAATTCATTAATTCCAATTGCCCTTTCTCACCGAAACGCCATTGAAATCATTGATCCGGATTCTAATGGTCTTCATGACATTTTCGACATCATATATACGATTGACCACTCAACTTGTCTAAACACCAAAGATACTCATCTCTTTTCACGCTATGATACGTTTCACCCTATCCCTGCCGGGATTCTGGAGATGAATAATATAGCTGACTCTTTGCGCCTGGTCAGCGATAATAACCTTATACCAAACCCGATCAATTCTGATTGGAATCTCGCGGTGACTAATCACGACCGTGTTCTCTATGCTCCAGTAGATTGCTGGCGATATCAGAGAATTGCCGACTCACTCAATGTGGATTTTCATCTTACAACAGAACGGGCAATTGCCATTACAAATGCTGTTGCCCGAGGGGTCACGTATCAATCTCTGGTCTTTCGACCAGATATTATTCTTGATCACCCTGACTGGCATTGCGTTGGCGTAAGTTATGCATATCGTAATGAACCTGCTCATGTCCATGCCAAACTCTGGTATTCTTGGAATGAATTATTCGAAGACATACCTGGTATTGTAGAACACGTGTCAAAACCAGTTAAAGGATATCACTTTGGTGCCACGATCATCAGTGGACAATTACAATTACCTCATGATAGAAAATGTAAAGTTTTTGATATTACAGGTCGACAAGTCACGATCAATAGATTAAGTCCAGGTATCTACTTTATCCAGACAGAAGACAAAGTGATACAAAAAATTATTAAGATTAGGTAGGGATATAAGAAAAAGTATTTACCCTGTAGCACAGCAGAATCCTGCGGGGCCTACTGATCGAGTTTGTCTGGAGTGAAATCGAGAGGCACTGTCCCCATGACCTCTACGTCCTAAATCTATTGACTGCTAGTTCTTCTTCTTGGCAGATAGGTATTCTCTTACTGTGCCTTTGTTCAGTGTTATTGATAGATCATCGTCGTCGTCATAAACGAGATTGTATCCTGGACTTTTGAGCTCAAAAGAGTGTTTTGTCATAACATAGTCCCATGTGCCACCGCGAAATGGATCTTTAATTGCGTCACTATTTATTTCTTTCAATGAACCTGGAAACGTTCCGTTCTCAATACGATATTTCCATACCAGAGCTGCGCACCTAATAAGGCGCGCCTTGGCAAGCACTCGAGATTTTCTTTTGAACATTGGCTCCAGATTGGGCATGAAGAGCCTGCTTATAGGATTATTGCCACAATACTTTTGCATCTTTTCTTTTGTCACGTGGCGTGCTATAATAATGTCGTATTCAGTAGAACCCTCTTTTCCCTTTGCACTTATGTGTAATGTTGCAATCATGTCATCCCAGGTTTTTATGGCGTTCAGTGTTGCGAGACGAGGTGAGAACAAATAGCGCCACATCCATATCCGTAGCCCAATGTCATGAAAGATACTGCCCTCAATAACCTCCATCGCCAGAAGTGATTCGTAGTTCAATGGCTTCGCTGCTAACGATATGTTGATAGTTTTGATTTCTCCTTCAAGACTCCACAGCAATGAAGGCAATGTGCGTTCCAGCTCTGCCAGATAATGGCTTGTTGTTTCAAGTTGCTGCCTATCAAATATCCCGGTTGCAATACCTGATTCAAGTACATGCAAATGGCGGCCTATGGTCACAAGCCCAACCATGTGTGTCAGGAGAAATGGAGAACCAGATATAATATGTTTTCCAGAATTTAGTCCATGTAGAATCTTCAAAAGGCCGTCGTTTGTGATCCCAATCTCAAGTGCACTCAGAGCCTGGGCTGCATGAATTTTTATACACTTTTGCAAAACCACAAATTCAGGTAAGGGCATTTCAATTCCTTTTTCGTATTCAATGGGCATAGAACAATATGGTTGCACGGCGCCTTTTTCCATCAAAATAATTACGTCCTTATTCGTTTTCAAACTAACAATAATCTCATCAGTAATGCCTATCTCACCGCGCAGGTATTTATTAATATCTGTAGGAAATGTTTTCTCTTTCATCAAGGCAATTGCCTGCGAGTAGTAATTCCATGCATTATCCTTACCTTCTTTTCGTAGCGAAATCAGTTCCTTAAGAGCAGAGTCCCCTTTTGCTTTGATGGCGGGTGTTGTGATTACATCGGTAATGATGCCTATCACCAGAGCAATCAATATTAGGCATACAGGAATACCAATTATGATTGCTACGATACGTAGATTCTTTTTTAACATACTTCACCTCCACGACCCCGCACAAATGTATAGGTGCAGGGTTTAGCTACAATTATTAATGCCCGATTCATAGAGTTTCTATATCCATTACCCAAAATGAAAACTATTTGATGTTTTGAATAATAACTTATCTTATCCCAAAAAATATTGATGTCAATAATGCTTTATAAATACTGTGGGGTCAGGCATTTAGTTATTCAATTATGACTTTAAAATCCAAGGTTTATGACAGATCTGTCAAAACCATTGACAAATCTGGCACTCACGCAAAGCGTTAAACCGCAAGGCATTAGGGCATTTTTTGCGATTTCTGCAAAAATCCTGTGACAGAAATGTCACAACCATGAAATTTTACCTCGAAATTTCAAGCTTTTACACTGGCATGAAAATTGCTATATATAGTATCAAGACTATAAAAAAAGGAGGTGAGACATAGTGATCAAGAAGATATCTGAACGCTCAGCCCATAATAGTTTGGGCATTGCAGGTCTTGTGGTTTGTTGTAACGGTATTGCTCAGTAATGCATTAAGCGATTACCAAACAAAGGCGCCTTTGTTTTACTACTCATATCACACTAGAAAACAAGGAGGATATCAATCATGGATCCAATAAGGGTAGGTAGCGTGAGATGGGACATAACGAATGATTGTAATTTGAAATGTCTCCATTGTTATACTGTAGAAAATCCAGGTTCAGAACTTAGCCATTCTGATGTACTGCAGATTATTCAGAAATTGCTATCGTTAGGACTGCAAGAAATTAACTTTTCTGGACGTGAACCAACAATGCGGCGCGATCTGCCTGAGATCATCAAATACTGTAGTACGCACAAGATCAGAGTCAATGTTGTCACAAATGGTACTGTATTGAAGCAGGAAGGATTTGCTTCTTTGCTTCAGTCCGGTCTGAATATGCTGGTTTTTAGCCTGGATGGAGTATCTGAAATTTCACACGATACGATTAGGGGAGAGGGGAACTTTCATAGAACCATAGATAGTATTTCAACTTGTTTAAACTATGTTCGTGAGAATGAAATGACAACCAAGATCGGGGTGAATTGTACTCTTCAGAAAGTTAATGCGCTGGAGGTTTCCAGAATGATAGACTTATGCCACTCTCTTGGTACACACTTTCTCAACATCAATCCTGTAAGTTTCTGTGGTTCTGCTACAAATGTGAGGGAGATGTTGTATTTATCCCCAGAAGAGATCTTGTCATGTTGGAATAAGATATGTGAAGCATATCAAAGAATGAGACCGGATTTCAGACTTTATCTGGGAACTTCGCCGATGGAAACAAAGCTCCTTAATGCAAAATACAATCTAGAGTTACCGGTTATACATACTACATGCTCTGCAGGAAACACCCTCTATATTGACCCTCATGGTAAAGCCTTGCCGTGTTACATGCTTCCATCTATGGCTAATGAAATGTCTGAATTAGGTAAGTACTTATGTTATTGGGATATTCTCACCGAACCGGCTAATCGTGCTTTTGATGCATTTAAACCATTCATTTCCTATGCGCATGCAATTTCGAAGACTAGCAATAGCGGCTGCATTGATTGCCCGGATGTTGAAATATGTAAAGGGTGCCCATTAATTGCTTTATCTGATCCCGATGCGACATATCGTTGTCAATCGGCACAAAAGAAGCTGGCATTGATTAGGCTCGATTTCAAACAGTCAGTTGTTCCTACTATAAAAGACTGTGTTTCGTGGGAACTCAAAGGGGACATTCTGCAGCTGTCAATGAGCAGAGGGGATTATTTAAGCAATAGGGAATTTGAATTGGACCCTTTAGCTAAATCGATTTGGCTGAAACTACACGTACGAAGTCCAATTGGAAAGATCAAGAAAAGCTTAGAAAATGATTGGTCAAATCTGCCGATTGAAAAAATACACGAGACTCTCACAGATTTCGTAGAATACTTTTGGAAAGAAGGACTTTTGAACCTGGAACAAGGGAATGGATAAAAGCATCTGGAGAAATAGATCTTTCGTATTCTATTTAATTGGTCAGACCATTTCTTCACTTGGGGATGGTTTCTATTTAGTAGCTTTTATGTGGTTAGCATTACAGTTGTCCGGCGGTAAAGGACTTGTCATCGGAGGTATATTTAGTATTTACACGTTGAATGGAGTGATATTCGGCTTTATCGCCGGACCAACAGCTGATAAATTCAATAAGAAAAAGATTCTGATAATCGTAGATATCGCACGTGGTTTTGTAGTATTAGTTCTTTTCATCCTGGTCAGGTTCAATATGGTGACGATTATTTATCTATACATTATTACATTTGTGTTTTCTGTATTTTCACCATTTTTCCACCGTACAGAGTTTACTATAATTCCACAGTTGGTACCTAAAGAACTCCTTCTTAAAACAAACGGTATTATCGCTGGCGCAAGAAGATTAATGCAGGTTATATCTCCTGGTCTTGGAGGTATTATTATTAGCCTGGTAGGTATTGAGAATTGCTTTCTCATTGATGCCATTACTTTCTTTTTTTCCTCCTTCTGCATTATTTTTATCGTAACATACAATTCTCGCCAGCCAATGGAAGCAACAAAGGTCAAGTCATTTTTTGTTAATATAAAAGATGGATACAGAGTACTTGTTGGTTCCTCATTCTTGTTGACACTCGCCATTTATGCGGCTTGTATCAACTTCTTAGGCGGTCCAGTTATGCCGCTGCTGCCATTACTCGCAGAAAAATATGGGATGGAGGCATCAGGTTATGGTTTGATGATGAGTGTTTTATCGGTTGGTCTGGTTGCAGCTAGTTTTCTCATCGGATTTCTGGGCAAGATACTGCGTAGAGTTCCCATGATACTTACTGGACTGATCATTTCCGCAATAGCCATTTTAATTATGGGTATTGGTTTTGTACCTATTGTTATACTTATTGCTCTATTCTTTCTTGGCGCAGGCATTAGTTTATCCAATCTCCCAATCACTACGCTTTTTCAAGAAAAAGTCTCCTCTGATAAAATAGGCGTGGTGTCCAGTTTTGTTTTTACTATCGCACAAGTGGCGCTACCAATTTCCATTGCGATAAGTGGTTTTCTCGTTGATTTTCTTTCCATTAGCATTATTTTTATAGTCGTTGGCATTATGCTCCTGATCGGTGCTGTGATCGGTTTCGCATTGCCGCAATTCAAGACTTCAAGCATAGGTCCAACATCATTCGGGGCTGACGTTTAGCTGCTCGCCACCACATGGGGGCAGGTGTTCATTTGTTCGATTTTGATGGCCAAAAAACTACGTTTAAAAGGGTGCGAACTATATCATCATATCTATAACCGGGGCAATGATCGACATCCAATATTTAAAGATCCATCTGATTACAAAAGATACTTAGAGTATCTTAAGAAATACAGTGAAGCATATGGAATCGATATTATTGCCTACGCCTTGATGGAATGGCATATCCATCTCTTCATTTTAGATCATCGTGGTACGATATCAGAATTCATGGAGAGGCTGCACGGACGTTATGCAATAGTGTTTAACAGATGTTATGGTCGGATCGGGCACGTATTTGGTAGCAGATTCAAAAACAGTATCGTGGATGCTGACAATTACGCTATCTGGCTCTCGCGCTACATTCATCGGCAGGCAGTAGAGGCAGGTTTCGTTAATAAACCAGAAGACTATGAATGGACAAGTTATCAAAACTATATCAGTAAGGAGGCAAAATCAGTTGTGAAGCCTGAAATCGTCTTATCGCAATTCAAGAATGCATCGGATGATTCACGTATTGCGTATGCGTATGAAGAATTTGTGAATTGTAATGATGATGGACCAATTAATTGGCGAGAAACTGAGCAAAGTTCTCGTTCGATTATCGGCAATAGATCATACATTGAAAAAGTGAATACGAAATGGGGAATGATAAATGTACCGGAATCTTCTGTAGAAAAAGCCCTTAGTTACGTATGTTTCTGTTTGAGCAAATCGATTGATGAACTGAAGCGTCCTAAAGGTAGGGAGCAACGCGTTTTACGCCACAAGGCCGTGGTTATCCTGTCACAAGAATACAGCTTTGGAGTTAGAAAAATTGCTCGTGCTTTGAATATGTCACCATCAACCGTTTCGCAGATTCTCAACAGTACAATTGGGTAAACCCAGGGAGAATGGTTGAAAAACCGAACACTTTGGTACCTGCTCCCAGAGTGTTCGGTTTTGTTTTTTTAGTTGGATCGCTCAAATATTTCCAATTCAGCGCCTTTAGATAAATAAGAACAATATAAAAGCCACTGCACGGGATATTGGAATAAACCCACGTACGATATATCACTATTTACAAAAATAGTAGACTACATAATTAATTGGCAAATTATTGACATATTATCCTACTTTTGTATAATTACTGAACGTAAATTCATCGCTTTAGTTATTTTTGAAATAATATAGAGGAGGTTTTTATGAAGAAAGTATTGATGTTTATTATTGCTGCTGCACTATTCGCTGATTCACCGTGGCTTCCCAATATACAGGTAAGTCAAGATCCTGGATCTGGTAACCAGAACGAAACGACTATGGTAATTTTTCAGGATACATTAATCTGCGCAGGATGGAATGACAGTCGACAAACTCTATATCATGTTGGCTTTGCGGCCTCAACAGATGGTGGTCAAACCTGGCAGGAAACCCTTATGATTGAACCGACCTATCCTTCAGATGCCGACCCGGTTCTTGCGGTTGATGAATTTGGTGATATCTACTATATTTGGTTATCGTATAATAGTTCCAGCTTTGTTGGCGATATATACCTTACTAAATCAACTGACTGGGGACAAACATGGGGTTCGTCAATCTGTTTAACACCTGGCACACCAAATACACTAGATGATAAACCATGGGCAACGATTGATAGTAATAATGTATTTCTAACCTGGTATGAGGTTTTCGGCACTGGTGGCTTGATGTTTAAACGTTCAACTGACTATGGGCAAACCTGGGGATCTGGTGTCCAAGTCGGTTCGGGTGGTAATGGAACGATGGCTTTTCGCGGCACCGATTCGATCGTGTTTGTCGGTTGGGGATATCAAGATCTCAGACTTAATAAATCTACTGATATGGGACAAACTTGGGCAGGTATGCAAACGATAATTACATGTCCATGGAGCCCGCCAGCCACGCCATATCGTATTAATAATATTCCGTGCTATAAAACAAATCAGGATAGATCCATTCTCTATGTCATATTTTCTGATTCCCGGCACGGTGCTGGTCAAATCGATATTTCTTTTTCCCGTTCAACTGATAGCGGTACAACATGGATGACACCGGTACGTGTGAACGATATCCAAACTGGATTACAGTTTTATCCATTTATGGCAATTGATAATAATGACGTAATACATGCTTCTTGGCATGATACAAGAGAAGGAAGCATTACAGATATTGCTCAGTACTATGCATATTCTACTGATTTCGGATTAACATGGAGTGCAAACGAACGGTTATCAGATACCGTTACATCGACTTCTACTTTCATTGGAGACTATACCGCGTGCGCGGTCGATAATAATTATGTATATGCGTGTTGGTGTGACTGTAGAAATGGATCAATGAATCCCGATGTCTTCTTTTCTAAAAGATCAAATGATATTGGCATACGTGAACAGCAAATTGTGATATCGTCTAACCCATCAGGGCTTACACTGTCTTTCCCGAATCCCTGCTCAAATCTTTCAACGATACATTTTACTCCATATGATGCTGAAGTTACAATATACACTGCAGACGGTCGGGAAGTTGAGCAGCTCGGACCATCAGGAATTTACTTTGTGAACGTGCGAAAAGGCGGTCAATCTTTAACTAAAAAGTTAATTAAGATTGAATAGTACTGACATTTAATAGTACTCGTATTACTGAAGAACGAGCTCTATGCGTTCGTTTTGAGCGCGACCTTCATCAGTTTCATCGGTGGCGAGCGGGCATAATGGTCCGACACCACTGGCAAATAAACGATCCATGTCAATATTGAATCTATCGGTCAGGGAGTTCATCACGGCTGCTGAACGTTGCTGGGAAAGTCTCATCTGATTGATCATATGACCTTTATTATCGGTATGACTTACTATATATACTTTCATTTTTGGATGATCTGTTAGCATTTGCGCAATGACCTTTAAGCACGTATCTGATTCCATTTCCAAACCAGCTTCTCCTTTGTCAAAATAGATGCCTTTAAGGATAACATGACCATTTTCTTTGATTTCTTGATATAACATAACTGCCTTATCGACTTCTTGGGTTGCTGATGTATGTACATCAGCTGATCTCTTTGCCGGCGGGGCAGCAGGCGGCTCAGCAGGGGCTGCTTCTTCCATTTCTTGCGCGGCACTAGGGATTTCTTCCACCTGAGCGTGAATACTACCGATGAATACAAACGAAAGCAAAATTAATACAACAATAAATTTACCTTGGTAATCCATAACATTTCCTCCTTTTCTATTTTGTTGATATCGTTATCCATATATAAGTATACATGGAATCTATTGTACGGTCAATGGTGATCTGCGACAAGGTGTGATATTAGTTACCTGGACTAATGGTAGCCAAACAAATTATCAATACCAGGTCCATGTGGAAAAAGGTTATACTTACTGGGGTGAATATATATTCAATGGAGACCTTTACCAAAACAAACAGAAGAATAGCATTTTCCCGAAGATGACCAAACTGGTTATGTATTGGATGATAATCATGATAATGCTGGTGTTTGGAAAACCACGGACGGTGGTGCGTCCTGGGTATATCAGGGAAGCATCTACCTGTTTCCTGGTTCTAACATACATTTTGTTGATGAGCATACTGGATATGTTAGTGGACAGGATTGTACTATCTATAAGACCACAGATAGTGGCGCAAACTGGACATTTGTCGGTAATTCATCCTCCGGCGGCCTATGCAATATATGGTTTGTGGATGATCAAATCGGTTATGTCGCAGGTCTTGACAAACTTCTGAAAACCACAAATGCCGGTGCAAGCTGGACAGAAATACCACTCGGCACACATGATATTTTTGCCTGTGACATCCATTTCCCTGTTGATGCTCAGATTGGCTATGTTGTAGGATGTTACGGTCATATATGGAAAACCATGAATGGCGGGGCGACCTGGTCATTACAAGCTTCGGGGGTTCCATATAACCTACGTTCTGTCTGGTTCCCCCAAGATGCAGAAACGGGCTATATTGCAGCTGATTTTGGTAATATTCTAAAAACAACAGATGGCGGATCGACATGGATAACACAAGCAATTGCAGGAGGCCACGGTTTCAAGTCTATTTGCTTTACAAGAGAGAATCCAGCGATTGGTTATCTCGTAGGATTCAAATCGATGATCCTGAAGTTAGGTGATATAGTCGGAATCGAGGAAGAATAAGTAAGTATCAACATTCAAACAGACACAAAGTTGAATATTGAACCCAACCCGTTTGTGTCTTACACCACAGTCCACGGATATAAAGGAGAAAATTTTGCGCTCTACGATATTTCAGGACGGCTGGTTAGTACATGCCGCGGCAATCGGATCGGAGAAGGACTTTGTGCCGGCGTCTATTTTGTGATGCCCGAGAATAAAAACCTCAAGCCAGTGCGGATTGTGAAGGTAAGATAGAAAGAAGTCGAAGAGAATAGAAAATAAATACGCATCCTCTCTTAAGCATAATGCAGGGTGTCCAGTACATTCATCCGAGATACTGGACGCCCTGTATTTAATAAATACTTATGCATCATAGACATGTAGATTTTCTTGTTGGTCAGATTCTCATCCATTTAGATGTTATCACGCGTCGCCAGTTAGATGAAGCAAGATTGAAACAGATGAGAGGTGAATCCTTTCCCGCATCCTTACCCAAAGCTACTGGCCATCTTTCTTATTTCTTCTGAACCAGGTATTATCTGCGCAACCTTCTCCAGCACTTTCTTCACGTCCTTCTTATTCCCGTGTTCTAAACAACTTCTTGCAAAATGTTTCCCCTCGGTTTCTAATTTATTCAATATCACTCTGCGCATATGTTCAGACCAGTTATCATATATCTTCTTAAAAGGCTCCCCGTGGAATAACCTAAATGCCCTTAAATACTCCCTTTTAGCAAAAGCCCACTCGCCAGCCCGCTCCAGTGCATTTGCCTGAACAAATGCAATTTCAAGATCATTGTAATCGGTTGTGAGGTGAACCCCACAATTGACTAATCTGGATTCCCCTAATTTCGATGAAACCATGAGAAGATGACTGGGTAGCCTAAGTTTCTTTTTTAATGTTACAAGAAGATGGGATAAAAGGTTCGATGGATTCTTACTATCGGGCCAGAAATTTCGATAAAGATCAATTGATAAAATAGATTTTTCTGGTTCACCAGCTTTTAAGGTTAAGTGAATCAAAAATGCCTTTTCCTTGGGCATTAATTTCGTCTTCACGTATTGCTGGTTCTTATAGACTATAATGGTACCCAGAAGTCTAATGTGATAAACTGGTTTCTTCTGATTGAAGATGGGAAATTTCAGAATCGCCCTGGGTAGCCCAGTCGGTTTCCCTTTTTCAAACAAATGCAAAACAAGTTCAGGGAAAAATACAATGTAACGATGAAAAATACCAAGAAGTCCTTTTCTCTTGGCATAATTAAGCGATTCATAGTAGTCTTGCATTCGTAAGGTTTGTGTCGCTTTAAGCATGAGATAGCAAAGACGCAGAATTGGCAATTTTTGGAGATTCTTGGGGATTGTTGTCCTCTTCACGATGAATTGTAGTATGATTATTTCACTTCTCATCTGGTGTTTCTTCATAAGTGGAAGGCATTTTTTCAGATACTTCTGGGCTTTCTCTTTCCTGTTTAATGCCCGAGTAACCTGAGCTAATCCTAATGAGGATACATAGAAAATATTGCGCAGATTAGCTTTCTTTGCTTTCTCCAAAGATTCTTTATATAAATCAGCAGCTTTTCCAAGATGACCTTTTGCAAAACAAAGATTTGCATTAATTAGAACTAGACGATTCTCATAATTTGCTTCAGTCTGTGTCATTTCAATAATTTTGAGGAATTCTATTGCCTGCTGATATTGTCCAGTAATTGTACAGACATTGGCAATCTTTATGTGAATTGCTTGTTTCAGCGAGTTCTCAAGATCCTTTTGCAATAAAGCTTTCTTAAAATAAATTAAACTTTTTTTATAGTAAGTAACAAAGGTTAATAAATCGCCAAACGTGATCCAGTAAAATGAGTAAGGGCACGAAATCAGTAATCTACGACATTTTTCAAGATTTTTATGTGCTTCATTTATCTGAAGCAATTCACAATGAGCAATTGACTTTAGAAGATGAAGAGTATACTTGAGGCTTGGATCTCTAATTTTTTTCATCCTTTTCGAAAGCAAATCAAGAATATCGAGCTGCCCTTCAGGATCTCTCATCCATTGAAGAGCAAGGGCTTCCAGGAATCCAGCAAATATTGAAGAAAACAGACATCGTCTTTTCTCCATATTTTTTCTAATCCTTTTTGCCTTATTAAATATTTTGGAGCGTGGTATTATGTCAAAGAGAAGATGTAGTCTTTCTAATTTTCTTCGTGATGAGAGAAATTTTTCGGGTATTAACTTCAAAATCGAACCGTCACTTAAAGAGGGAAGCTTATTCAGTATTTTAGCTGCGTTTCTCAGTTCTTTTTTTTCGATAAGAAGTCGGGCTTGTTGTATCCCATCTTCAATTTCGTATGTACCGGAGCAAATAAGACTTAAAGGATCGTTCTTCGGTCTGTTCACCAACCCATATCGCTTCCAAACCTTCCAAATGCCTTTAGGTGAAATATACCAACCTTGTTGGCTTAATGTCTGCTTAGCCCTCTTTATTGTTAAAGAAGGTTGTCTTTCTTTTAAGAGCATTATTTGCCTCTCTACTTTTTTTGGAAGTCGCCGGTTGGATCTCTTATATGGCATCTTCTTACTGAGATTTTCTTTTCCTCCCTTCTTATACTGCCTTACCCATTCCCAGAGTGTCATATAAGAGATATCATAGAGATGAGCGATTTTTCTTAGCGAACCACCTTTTTTTAAATACACTTCTACGATCTCAATTTTCTTTTCAAGTGGAAGTTTTGATGCTGTATAAGATTTCATGGAAAAAATCATACAAAAAAATAGGCATTTTGTCAAGTATTAAAAAACATTCGACAAGCCTTTAATAGACTGACTTTAGAAGACCTTCCAAATCAAAAATATGACATTAATTCCATTATAATAATAATGAAGAAAGGAGGTTAAGATGAAAAAACACTTTGTGCTTTCTATCCTGATATTCTTTACACCAATGACATTTCTTACTGCCCAGTGGGAACCGGAGATCCGTCTCAGTGCAAAAGATTCTATTTATAGCTGGAGTGGTGGTAAGGGGATAGCAGCTGGACCTCAAACAGTACATGTGGTCTGGACTGATGCGCGGGACGCGGTCGGAGGCGAAGGTCAGGAAATTTATTACATACGCTCCACAGACGATGGAGTTACCTGGGGACCAGAAACGCGCCTTACACATAATACCCCGCAAATTTCTAGCGCACCAGATATCGCGGTCTCATCAGGTTCAGTGGTCCATTTGGTTTGGTATCGTTTTGTTGACTACCCAAATCGTGATATTTATTACATGCGCTCTATTGATAATGGGATCACCTGGTCAGCGGAGATGCGCCTTACTTCGACTAATGCTGCTGATGTGGCAAGTGTTGCTACTGCAGGCTCCATTGTCCATATGGCTTTTCAAAGCTCTCATACTGGGATAAGTCAAATGTATTACATGCGCTCCACAGATGAAGGGTTGACCTGGTCAGCAATGATGCCCATTTCTAATACTGATGGCTTCTTTCCCCAGATCGCAACCTCCGGTTCAGCTGTCCATGTCGCCTGGACGGACAGGCGCGACGGTCACAATGAAATCTATTACTGCCGCTCCACAGATAGCGGAGTTACCTGGGGATCAGATATGCGACTCAGCACCCTAGACCAAACCGGATCACAATTTTGTTCAGTTGCTGCCTCTGGTTCCTATGTCCATGTAGCCTGGCAGGATCTATATCACGTGGGTGGAGTACCAGCAGGTGTATACTATAGAAGGTCAACAAATGGCGGCTCAAGTTGGCAGTCTGAAATAAGGCTCGGTGCAGATCATTTTAATACTGCCACTTCTAACTATCCACAGGGTGCTACATTGTGTACTTCTGGGTCTAATGTCTATTTATGCTGGGAGGACCTTCGAGACGACGCTGACATGATGTTTTGGAATGGGGAAATTTACTATAAATATTCCAGAAACAATGGAAACACTTGGTCTCACGATGTACGCCTTACCTATTGTCTCTCCTTTCGCAAATCGGTTCCTTCAAATACTGCATCGAATGAAGCAATACATGTGGTTTGGTGTGATAAGCGCGACTATACTATGACTTCCGGTGGCACTTACGAAATCTATTACAAAAGAGATGCTACAGGCAACATTGTTGGGGTAAAGGAAGAGTCAGAGACAACACGTCACATGCCCAACATGCTCAAAACCGTGCCAAATCCCTTTGTGTCCTTCACCACAGTCCCGGGTCACGAGGGAGAATCCTTTGTTCTGTATGACATCTCAGGTAGACAGTGCGGAACCTACAAGGGTGCCAGGATTGGCGAAATGCTACCAGTCGGTGTGTACTTTGTCAGACCTCTGAAAAAGCATTTTGCCCCTGTGCGCGTAGTCAAGATCAAATAAATGGGTTATAATGAAAAGGAGAGATCATCATGGCAAATTATGTATTGAAATCCAGAGATTCTAAGAAAAAAATTGGGGGTTTTAACTACTGCGATTCATATTTTTTCAGACTCGTGCCTCTGACTTTAATTCTCGTTTTCCTTTTTAGCTCTGTAGCTTTTGCCCAATGGGAACAAAGTACAAGACTCACCTTTCACGACAGTGTCTCTACTACATCTTATAACAATGCCCGGTATGTAGCGGCAGATTCTGATGGGTTTGTCCATGTTGTCTGGTTTGAAAGAAATCGAGAATTGGGTAGATACAATATCTATTATAAACGTTCCACAGATAGCGGAACCAATTGGTCTTCTGATATTCGTCTATCAAACGATCCTGACGGCTACAACTTTCCTTCAATTGCAGTTTCAGATGGTAATGTCTGTTTAGTCAGTCGCTGGAGGATGCCTGCATCGACCTTCTATGCTTCATTCATGCATTCCACAGACAGCGGAATTACCTGGACAGATGATACTACATTTTTTGGAAATATTGGCGCGAATCATCCGGCCATCGCAGTTGCAGATCCCTATGTGCATCTGGTTTTTTGGAGTACATATGGTAGTAGTAGAAATCGGATTGGCTACCTGAGATCTGCAGACATGGGTGTAACCTGGGATGCAATGCAAATGCTATTGGAGCAATACGATACAAGGACTCTCCAACCAGCGATCGCAGTTACGGATTCGCATGTACATGTAGTCTACTGGAGTTTCCGAATGGACATGGACTTTGAGATCTATTACTTACGTTCCACAGATTATGGAACCAGTTGGAATGGTGAACCTATAAGACTCACTAATGCTCAGGGGAATTCACGCCATCCTTCAATTGTCGTCTCCGGCACAAATAATATTCATATGGTTTGGCAGGACAATCGGGATGGAAACGATGAGATCTACTATAAATACTCCACGAATCAAGGTATTACCTGGTCTGCTGATACACGCCTCACCTATGCATCGTATGATTCACGTCATCCCTCAATCGCAGTCTCCGGCACCAATGTTCATTTAGTGTGGCAAGACAATCGGGATGGGAATGATGACATATATTATAAATTCTCCACTAATGAAGGGGTAACGTGGGAATCTGATGTTCGTCTGACCAACGACATTCACTGGTCAATATTTCCTTCAATAGCTATTGCCGATACCATGGTGCATGTGGTCTGGACTGATGATCGAGATGGCAATCCCGAGATTTACTATAAACGCAACCCTACAGGCAATTATTGATGTTTACTTCGTTAAAAATAGAACATGGTGTCTAGTATGTCTAGTACAGTACACCACCTACTGGACGCCCTGTTTTTTAAACAAATATGCACCATAGACCAAACAATCTGCGTCTCGGGCAGATTTTGATTCATTTAGATATTGCCACTTCTAAAGAGATCATTGAAGCAAGATTAAAACAGATGAGAGGTGAATCCTCGAAACTAATTGGTAAAATTCTAATTGAATTGGATTATGTCACAGAAGACGATTTGAACAGAGCATTGAGTCTGCAGAAAGATATAGATATGAATGTTTACAGATGACAGATACCTGAAGGAGTAGACAGCAGATAGTAGATAGTAAATAAAGAATACCGTACTCGCAACTCGTCCCGATTCTCGTGGATCCTCGTCCTTCAGACGGGATACTTCATATGCGTAAGAAAATAACGACAAAAACGATTTAAAAGGTAAACAACCGCACAGAGTGCCATAACCGTTCATGATAATGAACCATAACCGTCCGGCACTTTATGAAAGTGCGTGGACCATCACCGCTCCTTTAGAGCCATCATTTAACCATTTTTCTTATCTCTTCTGAACCAGGAATTATTTTGGCAACCTTTTGCAATACTTTCTTCGCATCTACCACGCTTTTTGGCTCCGCCACTCTGTTTGGCGGATTTCCACACTCCAAACAACTCTTTGACAAAATGATACCTGCTCCCAGAGTCAACCAGCTTCAGCTTCAGCACTATCTCGGTATTCATTGCGGTACACTTCTTCAACTTTGTACTTGCTGAAGAAGGCTTCGATATATGGTTTATCATCCGGGCACTGAATCCCTGCATATTCTAACTGGACATTTAACCGCTTGGCTGTCTCCCGAAAGTTCCGAGCAATAAACTGGGTTCCACGATCAATGCGTAACACCAAGATATGCCCTTCCGGTCCCCGACCACCAAAACGCTTCAATACGGCACGTTCTAAAACTGCACACGCCTCATCGGACCGACAGCGATCACCAAAATGATCGCCCGGAATCTCTTTGTCAATATGTATACACTACAATTCGGTGAATACTGAAATGGGTGGTACGAGTTCTATGGACAATTGAACGCCTGTTTCCCTATTTCTATCAGTCTACCAGCACGTAGCTTCCCTGTATATAGATAATACTGTCGGGCTGGGTAATAATTCATCAAGAGTGTATCACGAGTACCCTTGTGTCTTGCATAGATGATGTCGTTATTTAAACCCGGTGAGTTGTTCAAGAATCCCGAGCCAAACCAGAATAGCGAGTCAAATGGAAATATAGGATAGTCATATTGTACGAACACTATGCTATTGGTAAGTTTCTTTCCTTTTACCAGTTTTGAAAGATAAACATCAACCCCCCAATATGAATTTGCATAACCACGGTCTTTCCAATAGAAATTAGGTTCGTCGTCTATTATTAGCTTGGGCATAGTATTTACTGCACTATATAAAAATAGCACAGCAATAATGAACGCTGAGATTAGCCCTATGCTTTTTGCAGAAGTTTTCTTGATTCGTAATTTTTCTTTTACTAATTCAGGCAGCACTAATATTGCACGCGCTGACAGAATTATTACAAATGGTAATGCTTCGTACAGAAATCGTGGACCAAAGCATAGGTCATGATACCAGTAGAATATGTAGGCAATACCGAGACATATAAAAGACAGAAAGAAAATGTAATCCCAGCGTCGCATTTTGCGGCTTATTAGCAGAATAACTACAGGCAACAGAGAAATATATGGCCAGCCAAATAGATGAAGGTTTAGTGTTTTTATTGAATCCCAGAAATTAACCAAACCTCGTGAAAACGTATGAGGGGTTCCCCAGGTGCCTTTGCCAAAACCGAGTCCATGACCTGGACCATAAAGAACTGTATAACCGAATGTGAATGGGTGTCCATTTGTAATCTGGTTGTAGATGAGCAAGAAAGCAATAAAGATCAAAGTGAAAAACGCAATGGTGACAAAGAGTGATAGATATTGCTTTGGCTCTTCTACGGTTAGCATTATTCCATAAACCAGAAACGGTATGCACAAAGCAAATGCTGTGTACGGGCGTATCAACGTACATAACCCCAGAGCTATGCCGGCTAAGCATGCATAAATTAACCTTTTCTTCTTGATTGCCTTAACAAAAAAGAGAGCAAATATGGCGATTGTGAACATGGCGCTTGAGTGTGCCATGAATTCAGATGACATAAAAAGAAAGAACGGCGAGAGTAGCGTGAAAATCGCTGCGAGCCGACCTGTTTTCTGGTCATAAATTTCTTTACCAAGAAGGAAGATAATGATAACGGAAAAGGCTCCTAATAAAGGGTTTATTATCCATGGTATGCCAAGTAATACACCGACCATTAAGAAAAGCGCATGACCCGGCGGATATTGAGAATACCATCTGCCGTTATTGATAATGTGGGTGTACTCGAAAAATTCTTTGAGAGGATGAGAAATTGCATATAGTTTGCCAGAAGCAAATATCTTTGCCTGAAAGACCTGGGCAATACTATCTTGAATATGTGGGATTTGGTCAAAGACAAAATATGAAATAAGCAGTGTTGCCAAAAAAGGAACAATGAAGACAATAAATAGAAAAGTCCTCTGGTTTACCCTGATACGCATTGTTCAATTCTATCCATCTGAGAATCAAATGCAACAAGAGAACCAATCGGAAATCACATTTTCAGATATTGACAATCCTAAACAATTAGTATAATATATCATAATAATTTATTTAGGAAATTTTTAGGATAGTTAAACTATTACAAGATATTATTAGGGAGGAGATAGAATGAAGAAATTCACTATTGTTATAACAATGCATGTATTACTATGTTGGTTTTGTGTGGGCGTATGGGCTGAGAGATTAGAGTCAACCATCAATAGTACTGTGTTTCCTACAGCTGCCGGTGAATCCATTACCGATTTTATTATGAACCAAGCAAATCCTTGGACTGACTTACTTAGACAATGTAATCTGTATCGAGATACTACTGAGCTTTACTGGGATGATGGCACGCCAGAAACATATTATCAGGTATCAGGGATACCGGGGATTTATGATAGGTTTGCCGTGCGCTTTAGCATTGCTGGTCCTTTGCCCATGAAAGTTGCAGGCGGGCGTTTCTACACAGACAATTCAGTTATTGCCTTACAGTCATTTTCAGTTTGCCCTGATGCAGGTGGGTATCCAGATGTGTTTCATCCAATTGATCAGGTTAATACAGTATACGGAGGAAGCCCGGGGTGGGGCATGTATGATTTTCACGGTGCGATTTTTGATACTGGCAGTATATGGATAGTTGTTCACTGGATCCCTGGATATGTAGTTGGTATTGGTGCAGATTCAACACTACCTGATGGTCATTCATTTTGGTGCAATGAAAAAGTAGCCACGAACTGGAATCTCTGGACAGCAACTGATTGGATAATGCGTTTGAGCGTAGCTACGGTTACTGATTCGCACGATGTCACAACGACCGCGATTCTTGAACCACCGGTTCGTTTCCTCCCTGGTGATACAGCATATCCTGCTGCTGTTTTTGGCAACTGTGGGTTAGCTTCAGAAACTTTCGATATTACTTTTGATATCCTTGATTCTACCAGTAGTGTAATCTACACATCAACAGATACAATTACTCTTGTTTCTGCAGAGGTGGAGACACTCGTATTCATACCTGAATGGATCGGCATTGATGAGGGGACGTATACATTTGTAGCGTATACATCTCTTACTGGTGATACTGATCCAGCAAATGATACTGTGCGGGTGCAGGGTTTGTGTACAAGAGAGATCATTATTACTTATTGTGGAGATTACACAAATATGGGTTTTAGCATTATTGGTTCATGGGCATCCAATAGAAAGTTCCTCGATCGAATGACTCCTCCGATCGCACCGCCTTTTTATCTCCGAAGGTCAGAGATCTTCTTGTGTAATAATAATGCACCAATGGAATATATCTACATATGCCCGGATAATGGCTCTGGATTACCTGATACGACAACTGTTCTGGCAAGTGCCTTCAATATATCAGTGCCCGTATCTTGGACATGGGCGACAGCTGACTTTGGAGATATGCTGGTCACCGATTCTTGTGATTTGTGGATGATTGCAAAATGGCCTGAGGGGATAACTGAACCTCATATTGGAGCAGAAACCAATCCCCCCGCAACTGGTCGTTCCTGGCGATACTACTTCAGAAGTGGAGTAGGTACATATCAATGCATGGGAGTTGATCCGTATTTCCGCGAGTGGTATTTCAGGCTTATTATTGTAGTACCAGAAACTGGCATTGAAGAGGTAGTATCAACGAATCGAGACGCTTTCGGATTGATGTGCAGCCCAAATCCAGGTCGGGATAATATTATGATTTCCTTTGCTGGATCTCATTCTGCAGGAGCTGATTTGGCCATTTGTGATGTGACGGGTCGTGTAGTACGCACGTTGCTTATGGATCAGTGCAATCTGAACAATTCTATAAAATCTGTATGTTGGGATGGCACAGACAATAGAGGTCTTAGACTTCCTGCCGGCATATACTTTGTACATCTACAGATATCTAATTGTGAAGAGATAATAAAGGTAGTGCTATTGAAATAATTCCATATCGCTATAATGTTCAAGCTGAGTATATTTGTATTGATCTACCAGTAACCCGTTTTTCTGTATGCAGATAAGTATTGCTGGTTTGGATAATAGTTCATCCTACAATTTTGTTGCTTCTGTCGCTTCCAGGTTTGTCATTTTATCATTTTGTTAATTGACAAAATGATAAAATGATGGATACGCTGAAGTCCTAAGCGAGAGTCTTAAGTTGCGCCAAGAATAGTGCTTAAAACAAAGTAGTTTCCTACTTATGCAAGAATAAACACATTGGTCTTATGCCAAGAAGTATAGCCAATACGACAAGCCACCAAATACTAATCTCCAGTATTTGAGGGAAAAGCTTTGCTATTATTAACATAACACACATAGCTGCACCCTGAACCAGCTTTATGTCCCAAATCTTGAAATTCCTGAGCCGACCATTCATGCTTTTCACAATGCTCATTTTTACCTCCTGCAATGCTTTGGTGTTTTAGCGTGCGATAATGAGCTTCTTTGTCGAATTGAAATTGTCAGTTGCTATTCTGTAAAAATATACGCCATTAGCTATGTCAGTGCCATTTTCTGTTTGGCCGTCCCAATAAATTGTATGATAACCAGGTTGCTGGCTTGCATCGATCAATGTAATAATTTTTTTACCAGCGACATCATAGATACTCACATCAACTGATGTGAATTCAGGTAGAGCATAGTTAATTATGGTTTGAGAAGTGAAGGGATTCGGTAAATTCTGCTCAAGCATATAAGCATCTGGTGTTTGCATAGATCCACCTTCTTCAATACCAAGAACCACCACGGTATTCTGGGCAAATTCTGACGTATTCATATTCATATCGGTTGTTGTTGCAGTTACATCGTCACCGATATTCAAGCCGGTGACAGTAGCAGTCCACTGCCCCGCAGCATCTGGTGTGGTCGCACCTAGATAAAGCCAACCTTCGCCATAACCTGACGGGTCGACATGGGCGCGAAATACTTCGACTGTCGCCTGTGTTGGATCAGTGTCGATATCAATAGTCCCGTCAACAATTGTTTGTGGTGCAAAATACCGTGCACCAGTGATGATCGGGAAATTTACTTCTTCATTAGGCCCATTATCAGGGTCATTAGCATCGTTAGGTGTTACACCATCATCAAAAAGATCTATACCCAGAGCACCATTATTATACATGGTATTTTGTGTTATCCAGTTATGATCGCAGTTTATAGTACTATTACCGTGTTCCCAAACCGTGACGCCATTATGCAGATTATGCGCAACAATATTACTGTCAATGATATTGCCAGTAGCAAAACCGCCTTGATAAACATTACCATATTGACCAATACTAACACCATCCATAGAATTCGCCAATGGATTGAGGGCGATATCAAGACCGATTATATTATTATAGAGGATATTATTATGTGAATCCCAGCCATAGGGTGGATAACCGACTATACATACACCTTCGAAATCATTGCCGGCGATCAAATTCCCATCAATTATATTATCATGTGCACCTTCACCAATGTATACGCCATCGTGTATATTCCCACAGTCCAGAGTCCCTGTATAATCAGTACCGACATAATTCCCGGTTACAATATTCTGATAGACATCACCCGGTGGACAACTCGATATCCCTATTCCTTCTGCATAATTACCTGATGACATATTAAGGTCGATGATGTTATCAAATGCAAAACCGATAGAATCCCAAGCTACTTCAATATAGATACCACCCCAGAAACGGGCTGTATTCCAGCCATTCCCTCTTATGATCGTACCGGTCGGATCCATACCTACCCAATTGAGGGTGATAGTATTATTATATGTTCCGCTCGGTATTCCTTGAATACGAATACCGTGTTGTTCAAAACTGTCAATGACCAATCCCTGGATAGTATTATTCGGTGATAATATCCAGAAGCCGTGAGATGCACCAGCAAAAGCACCATTAACTTCAATCATCAAAGTGCAAGAAGACGGTGGGTTAGTTCCTGGTGATGCACCAGGTTGTGAAAGACCATCGATAAAGACGCCGGCGGTATCAGTTAAGACTGGAAGCTGTGTTAAAGGACGAATAGTCTGAACCCCACCGCCTGGTATGTTGAAGTCTATGACATCGAATGTATTTATATTATTCTCTGCTTGGGCCATTGCCCAGCGCAGGCTACCCGCTCCTGCATTACCATTATGTGTGACCGTGTACGTAGCGGCGCTGAGTACACCAGCGCTGAAGAGCAGAGCTGTACCAAACGCGATGACCTGGGTGTTTATGACCAACATTTTTTTTCTTTTCATTTTTCCTCCTTTTTATATTTGTGCATTATATACTCCTATTTTTCAATTGTCAATGATTCGGTAATGTCAATAATGACAATTTATCA
>JAUWGT010000100.1 GCA_030606265.1 Candidatus Stahliibacteriota bacterium
GTACCGCCAAGAATTCTTCTTCTCAGTTCGTTCTGAAATCCATTCATCATTGAAAGCGTAATAAGAAGAGCAGCAACACCAACAAAAATACCGCCGACAGCAACTAAGGTCGAAAGTGAAAAGAACTTCCTGTGCTTTGAACGAAGATAGCGCTTGGCAACAAAAAACTCAGTATTTATTACTTCTCCCTCCGGAGTTGAGGAAAAAGGATTACATCCCGTATTGATGGCTGGTTAAGCAAAACCATAGCTAAGCGGTCGATGCCGATACCTAAACCTCCAGTTGGCGGCATACCATATTCTAAGGCTTCAAGGAAATCTTCATCTATCTCGTTGATACCTTCTTCCTTCTGAGCGAGTTGTGTTTCAAAACGTTTACGTTGTTCCACCGGATCATTTAACTCGGAAAAGGCATTTGCCAATTCAGTACCAAATACAATAAACTCAAAGCGCTCAACGAGACGATCATCTTTTCTGTGCACTTTGGCAAGCGGCGATATTACTTTCGGGTGGTCAATTACAAAGGTTGGTTCTATGATGTGTTTTTGAATCAGTTCACCAAATAGCTTATCGATCTTTGCGCCGGTTGACAAAACCTTATGATCAATGCCGTGCGTTCTGCAAGACTGGTCAAGCTCACCCCCTTTTGCTGATAGTATGTCAAAACCAAGTTTTTCATTTAACGCCTCAGTATATTTAATCCGTTTAAAGGGTCGCTTAAATTCTACCTCACGGTCGCAGAATACCATGGTTCTTGAATCCGTTAGATTATCGAGTAAGTATTCCATAAAGCACTCAACAAGACCCATAATACCTTCATAATCAGTATAGGCTTGATATACCTCGATCATGCTGAACTCAGGGTTATGAAACCGATCAATACCTTCATTACGAAAGTCGCGACAGATTTCGTACACCTTTTCATAACCGCCAACGATCAATCTCTTAAGATACAATTCATCAGCTATCCTCAAGTACATATCTCTTTCCAGGGCGTTATAATAGGTTTTGAAAGGATTAGCTTCACCTCCCCCATAGATTGGCTGGAGAATAGGTGTTTCCATCTCGACAAAACCATGGTCATCGAAAAATCTACGGATCAAACCGACTAATCTAGTCCTCTTTTTGAAAATCTCGCGTATTTCAGGATTTACGATAAGGTCGAGATAGCGTTTTCTATACCTTATTTCAATATCCTTTAGTCCATGCCATTTTTCAGGCAAAGATCTCAGGCTCTTCGCAAGAATTGCGAAATCACTTACGAGTATGGTTATTTCACCGGTTTTTGTTTTGAAAATATTACCCTTAACACCAATAAAATCACCGATGTCAAATAACTCGAATATTTTGAACCCATCACCAAGTTTATCTTGACGAAGATAAACCTGCATTTTTGAAGTCTCATCAGCGAGGGTGGCAAAAACAGTCTTACCATGACCACGAACTGCAAGAATTCTACCACAACTTGCGACGGTTTCTTCTGCTTGGCTCAGCTTATCAAAACCCTTTTTTAACTCAGCGAAAGTATGGGTACGTTCATATTTGTACGGGTAAGGGTCAATTTTCATCTTGTGCAACTCTTCAAGTTTGTTCAACCGTTCATCCATAGTGAATAATATCCTAAAAAATCCCAAAGTCAATATTAAATACGGAATGATCGTTAGAACGTTTAGATCGTTCAGAACGTTATTCACCAATATTACGAGCACGAAAAACGAATTAGCAATACGGTTCCAATTTCTGGCTCTTGTCCCGATTTATCCCGCTTCGTATTATGATTCTACAAATAGGATTGCGGGATTTATCATTTTGGATTAAATATATAGGAAAATCGTGGATCCCGCACAGCGGGAGAATTTGGTTCTTGGCAATCGCCTTACGCCTTACTCCCTACGCTAATCGCTGATTACATCGAGTGCTTCACGGGACACTGCGTCAATCGATAAATCCGAAGGCCCGAATTTTTCAAAGCGCCTTGTTCCAGCAAGAGCGATCATCGCCGCATTATCCGTACAGTATTGTAAGTCTGGAATATGAAGCATCACACTTTTTTTCTTAGCTAGAACATGGAATTTATCCCTTAAGCGGCGGTTCACAGAAACTCCTCCGACAATACCAAGCTGCTCTACCTTTTTCACATCGAGCGTAGCCGAAACTACTTTAACCAGATGTTCAAGTGCGACTTCCTGAAAATTCGCAGCGACATTACTGCAGTCATACTTCGGGTTATCTCGTGTATAGTATAAGACGGCAGTTTTTAATCCCGAATAACTGAAACTATAACCCTTTGGTTTAGGTAATGGGAACTTGATTGTCCCCAAATCACCGTCTCTAGCTTGTTTTTCTATGTATGGTCCGCCCGGATAAGGCAGGCCCATGAGTTTTGCCACCTTATCAAAAGCCTCTCCGCACGCATCATCAAGTGTCTTTCCAATGGTCTCGTAAACAAACTCATCTTTCACATAGACGATCTCAGTATGGCCGCCTGAAACAAGAAGCACCAAATACGGATATTCCAGGCATGAACCATTCAGTTGCAGAGCATAGATATGTCCCTCAAGGTGATTAACCGCAATGAGCGGCTTATTAAGGGCGATAGAAAGCGCTTTGGCAAAAGATAAACCTACAAGCAGTGCCCCGATCAAACCAGGACCCCGCGTCACGCTGATCAAATCAATATCATCCAAATCCTTTCCTGCGCTTTCTAAAGCGATTTTCACCAACGGCATTATAACCTTTATATGATTTCGCGCCGCGAGTTCAGGAACCACGCCACCATATTTTGTATGCGCGATCTGGGATGCCACAACATTGGCCAGTACTCTCCCCTGCTCTAGAATACCCACTGCGGTCTCATCACATGATGTTTCAATACCAAGAGTGATCATGGTTTATTGTAATCAAATAATTGAAATAATCAATATTTCTGAATAAATTCAAAAATTTGTAGTCGTTTGATTTATCAAACAATGCCGTACTGAAAGTTCGTTTACCGCTCTGTAAGAGCTTACTTTGGAACATTGACACATACGTAAATTTGGTTAAAGTAAATATGTGGTTTTTATTTTACTATTAATCGCCCTCGCTCCATGTTTATTCATGATGTGGTACTTTTATCACCGTGACAAATATGAACCTGAACCCAAGAAGAATATCCTCAAGATATTCCTTCTCGGTGCACTCATGGTCATCCCTGCAGCTATTATCGAGACGATCTTATTATCCGGTCTGAATGCGATTGTTGGTGGCATTGTCAATATTTTTATCATGTCCTTCATAATCATCGCCCCAACTGAAGAACTGCTGAAATTCGTGGCGGTGAAATGGTGGATTTATCGTTCCTTTGAATTCGATGAGGTCATGGATGGTATTGTGTACACTGTTGCAGCATCACTTGGTTTTGCGACGATAGAGAATATATTATATGTGCTGCAGCACGGTATTAGCACGGGCATTGCCCGGGCATTTTTAGCGATCCCGGGACACGCGTTCTTTGGTGCTTTAATGGGCTATTATATCGGACGCGCGAAATTCAATAAAGCAAAAGAAAAAAACCTGCTTCTTAAAGGTGTGATTCTTGCCATTTTCTTACACGGCCTCTATGATTTTCTCTTGTTCACCCAAACAGTACTCGCCCTGTTTGTCATTGTGCTCATAATTGTCCTGGGATTGGTTGTTCGAAAGAACCTGAAGAAAGCAGAGTTGCAAAGCAAAAACCGGCTGAAGACCGAAGCGAAAGACAGACCAACAACAGAAGGCAAACCCCTGGCAGAAACAAAATCAGAGACAGCAAAAAGCCCTCCAGCTGACACCGATATCGCTAAGACGCCTTCAGCAGACACCAACAAACCACAGAAACCCACCGCTTGATAACCACCCAACCCATTATTAAGCCATTTAGCTATTGCGAAATTGCTTAATCAACTGATTATGTAATCAGCAATTCCTAATAGTCTTTTCGTATTCGTTTAGTTGTCCTTTCCACAAGGTCCTCGCAGCAATGCAAGAATTTACGCACTTCCCTAGGATATTTGATCCAGTACGATGTCTTTTGCTGTTTTTTCTCATAACGAACAAGATTGGCTAATTTCAATTTTGCAAGGTGCTGACATGCAGTTGCTTTTGATCGATTTACACGACGAGCAATACCATCCAGATCCATTGGTCCTTCGTCCAGAAGCATTTTTACAATGGCGTACGAGATAGGATATCCGACTATTCTACAAATGAGAGAACCACGATACTTCTTCTCTACAAGTTTCATATCCACACCATACACATAAATAAGCAATTGTCAAGAAACTGAGCTTACATCATTTCGCTATTAAGTAATTGCGAAATTGACGAATTGCCTAATTAACAAATCAAGGATTTTAGCTGTGAAGTGTATTGACAAATTGGATATGCTGAATACAATTAAACATGTTTAAGCTTAATAAAGCGCTATTAGGTGCGGTTGTTGCAGGTATATTAGGTATTTTTTTCGCCACTGTTGGATTTTGGCGAACCCTGATGATCGTCTTTCTGATCGTTCTTGGATACCTTATTGGCACCTATTTAGAAACCAGAAAAAAAGACGAAGATTAAACGCCCATAAAGAACCAAAAAAGTGTAAAGCGGTCTACATAGTGTAGACCGCTTTGCTCATACTTGCAGGACTTCATCAAGTCCATTAATCAATTACGATTTTCTGTTTTACTTCCAGTTCGTTCGACTCGAGAATAAGAAAATAAATGCCTTTTGACTGTCCATGCACATCGATAATGTTTGATCCATTTTTCACATCACCCTGCCAGAGTAAACCTATATCACGTCCAAACACATCATAAAGTCGGAGTGTTGCATAACCGGTTCCTGATACGTCGCATTTCACATTGAAAGTCCCGTGCGATGGATTTGGCGAAACCTCCATTGTATTAACGTCAAAACCGATATTCTGGTCCTCCTCGACCGCGATCACATTTTGATATACATCAATCGCGTCTGAATTCTGAGACCAGTAGTATGTTGAATAACCCAATATACTGTAGTCTATCGGGTCTAGTGTATCGGTTTCCATTGGATTTGGAATCTTTACCCATATCGTATCATCCGTACCAGCACCCTGATCGGTTTGGGTATTGGACGCACAGTATCTGCAGGTAACCACGCTTCTGGTGTCGTAGCATGTATTGTATCACTAAATAACCAGTAGAAACCAGAGTTCTTCTCAATCTTCCACTTATATCGTATATTCTCCTATTTTCTGATGATACATACGATACTCAGTGTGTCAAGTTTTAGATCGCTGCATGAATTGTTTATTTTGGATCATAATATACAGGAAAATCGTGGATCCCGCAAAGCGGGAGAATTTGGTTCTTGGTAGTCGCACTACGCCTTACTCTCTACGCTCTTTATCGTAGTCGCCCGATTCATCGGGCAATGTCTGATAGACCTGTCCTGAACGCAGTTGAAGGATCAGACAACTACAGCGCCCTACGCCTTACGCCTTACTCCCTACGCTCTTGGCTCTTGGTTCTTGTCCCGATTTATCCCGCTTCGTATTATGATTCTACAAATAGGATTGCGGGATTTATCATTTTGGATTATAATATATAGGAAAATCGTGGATCCCGCAAAGCGGGAGAGCTTTATTGCGGTGGGTCAACTTAATGTAATTGGTATCGGAATAAAAGTGACTATCAAAATGATCAAAGCTATGCCAGCCAATAACTTTTCTTTTATTGTTAAAGGCGTAATACAATCCTGAACATTTGGATCTCGTCTTGCCAGAAAAAACGCCAGCACAATCCAAACAATCCAACCTTGCCAGAGTAGACACAAACCTATAAGTATGGCGAGGATAGGAATATACGTGTATTTGCGCTTTTTTAAGAGTAAGCTGTAAGAAATATGCCCACCATCAAGTTGTCCTACTGGAATAAGATTTATAGATGTTACTAAAAACCCAATCCAACCGGCAAGGGCAACCGGGTGAAGAAAAAGATCATAGCCACTTGGGATTTCAGGATGGAGGAGTTTTGCAAGTAAAGAAAATAACAATGAGTCACCTAATGAGAAAACTCCCGAACCTTCTGGCACCGGACCGATTTCAGATAACGCTATTCCAATGATTACCAAAGGTAATGCTACAACAAAACCGGCTATTGGACCAGCCACGCCGACACGGAGAAGCGTACGCCGCGACGGTACGATTGATTTCATGCGGATTACTGCCCCAAACGTACCGAAGAAATGAAAAGGGGCAGGTATGAAGTAAGGTAAACTTGTTATCATCCCAGCTTTTCTTGAAACAAAATAATGACCGAGCTCATGACAAGTCAATATTGCCATAATAGAGAGGGAAAACGGGATGCCGAGAAAAATATCCGAAAGATTCTTGAATGGGTCCCCGCCCGCATTATATGCTCCCACAAAAATTGTTGAAAGCAAAGTCGCCGTGAATAACACGATGTTTAACGAGTATTTTTGCTTGTCCTTTACTTTCCGAAAGACACCGAATTTCACTACATGGTTCTTGCCTTCAGTATCGAACAACGGCGTATACTCAGTCGGCGCGAAATACTCCTTTATTTCAGCGATCGTCTTATCAATTGGAGGACAAAGCCTACCAGTAACCTTTGTAATAGCCAGGTTACCGGTAACCTCTTCGATTATCATCTTCGATTCTAAGAACTCAAGTATCTTTTCCATTTATCTTTTCCTATTCCCAAATCTATCAACTGCCTTTCCGAGCATCCTCACCCAAACCTATGTTCTATCCCTTTTTATATGCAGCAGCAAAAGAAGTATATCAGACGGACTTATGCCCTGTATCCTTGAAGCCTGATCAAGATTAACCGGTCTAACTTCACTAAGTTTTGATTTAGCCTCATTGGATAACCCTCTTATCGCTTGATAGTCAAAACTTGCAGGGATCCTCACTCCTTCAAGTTCTTTCAGTCTTTCAATCAAGTCTTCTTCTCTTTTGATATAGCCTTCATACTTTGTCTCTATTTCGACACGCCAACCAATAGTTTCGTTTAATTCAATATCTGTCATAGGGACAATGTCCTGGTAATGAATTCCTGGTCGCTTGAGTATCTGAAACAGAGTCTGACCACCGCGTTCTTCAGGTATTTCTTGTTCACCTTTATCTATAAGTATCGGGTTAGCGATATCAGGTTTCACAGTAGTTGTCTGTAGTTTGTGCAGCGCCTCATCGATATCTTTTCTATGCTTCTGAAAAATACCATATTCCTCTTCCTTGACCAAACCGTACTTCACACCGTACGGCATAAGACGGTCAGCGACATTATCAATCCTCAATAAAAGCCTGTGTTCAGCTAATGAAGTGAACATTCTGTACGGTTCCAGGGTGTTTTTCGTGATCAAATCGTCGATAAGTACTCCGATATACGCCTCGTATCGCTTGAGCACAAAAGGTTTCTCATCACGGAGTCTCAGCCCAGCATTGATACCAGCTACAATACCTTGGGCCGCTGCTTCTTCATAACCAGATGTACCGTTTATCTGTCCCGCACAGAAAAGCTTTTTGATCAATTTCGTCTCGAGAGTCGGGTAGAGTTGAATTGGATATACGAAATCATATTCGACTGCATACCCGGGTCTTGTTATCTCTACATTTTCCAAACCTTCAATCGCTCGGAGCATATCTAATTGTACGTCATATGGCAATGATGTTGCTAAACCATTGAGATAAAACTCTCCTGAATTCCTACCTTCAGGCTCGATAAAGACCATATGTGAATCGCGGTCAGCAAATCGTACAATCTTTGTCTCAACCGAAGGACAGTATCGAGGACCCGTGCCAATGATCTTGCCAGAATATAATGGTGAGCGGTCAAGGTTCTTCCTGATTATTTCATGAGTCGCTTGATTAGTATGTGTGACATAACAAGGTAACTGATCTTTGATGACTCGCTCAGTGCGAAATGAGAATTTAAATGGCTTTTCATCGCCGTGGTGAACGCGCATGCCTGAGGTATTGACAGTGTTTTTGGCAATGCGTGGTGATGTACCGGTCTTCAACCGTCCGAGATTCAAACCGAGGTTTTTCAAAGATTCACTCAATGACGATGCATTAGATTCTGCCAACCTCCCGCCGGGGAAATGCTCCATACCGATGTGCATCAGACCATTCAGAAAAGTTCCAGTGGTTACTATTACTGCACCGGTAAGATATTCATTACCAATACTCGTTCTCACACCGCGTGCTGTATTTTCGTTAACGAGTATATCAGCCACTTCTTCCTGTTTTACTACCAAGTTTTCAGTACTCTCTAAGACCTGACGCACGATCTCCTTGTAGTATCCGCGATCGTTTTGCGACCTGGGAGACCATACTGCCGGACCTTTTGAACTATTAAGCATACGCAGTTGAATAGCAGTTTTATCAGCGAGCAAACCAATTTCACCACCCAATGCATCAATTTCCTTTACAAGATGGCCTTTTGCCAAACCCCCGATCGAAGGGTTACATGACATCTGTCCGATAGTATCGAGATTGAGCGTCAAAAGTAATACACTGAAACCCATACGAGCAGGTGCAAGAGACGCTTCAACCCCTGCATGCCCACCTCCGATAACAATGATGTCATATTTTGCTGTATGCACCATGATATATGATAGTCGAAAAAGAACCGAAATCAATATAGTCAGTTAAGATTTTTTGATTAGACAACATACTCC
>JAUWGT010000020.1 GCA_030606265.1 Candidatus Stahliibacteriota bacterium
GTTTTGTATATGGCACATGTTGTACCGGTCGGCGATGACCAGATTGCACATTTAGAATTAACGCGGGAAATAGTAAGAAGATTCAATTCAACTTTTGGACAGCTTTTCCCGGAACCAAAGGCAAAACTCGCTGAAATTTCACGAATCTTAGGTCTTGATGGTGTGAATAAAATGAGTAAAAGCCTTGGTAACTGTATATACCTAAATGAAACTAAAGAGGAAATTTGGAAGAAACTTTCAACTGCGGTGACTGATACAAACAGAAAGAAGAAGACTGATCCGGGCAACCCCGATGTTTGCAATATCTTTACAATGCACAAAGCATTTTCAAAGCAGGGAGACATAGAGCATTGTGCACATGGATGTCGTACTGCAGAGATTGGTTGTCTTGATTGTAAGAAAATTCTTCTGGACAATATATACAAGGAATTGGAACCTATCCAAAACAAACAAAAGGAATTGCGTAGTAAAAAGGATTATATTTACGAAGTATTAGAAGATGGTCGCAAAAGGGCAAAAAAAATCGCCACAGAGACCATGACAGAAGTCTACGATAAAATAGGCATCAAGACATTTCATTGAAAAAAAGAACAGTAATTAAGTCACTAAGTTATTGAGTTATTAAAATATAACCAGATGACAAGAGCCAAATCTTAAATCTAAAATGCAACGGGATTGTTTTAAATCTTAAATCTAAAATCTGAAATGTTAGTGCGGTTTTATCTCGTCGTCATACAAGGTCGCGGCGACTGATTGACCCATCAATTCAATTGAGACGACTAACCTTCTTTTTTTATGGTCTTCTTTGACAAGTGTACCGATCGCGCCGGTCAGCGGTCCGGAGATTACCTGGACTCTTGAACCTATTTTTAGGTATGATAGAGGATAGAGGTTGCGGTCGCTGTTAATAAAGATTTTTATAGATTCGATATCCTCGTCGGGTATGGCCATAGGGCGACCATTACCGCATATTCTGACGAGCCCGGGTGTACGGAATACTTTCATCCAGGTTTCGTGGATTTCATCTAATCCAACAAAGATGTAATTTGGGAAGAGAGGACGTTTGATGAGTATCTTTCGATCTTTCCGTCGACTCGGTACTAGTATATGAGGAAGAAACGTAAGGATGTCTTTATCGTTAAGGAGTTTTTTTACAACCTTTTCGTGGTTACAACGAGTGTAAGCTGCGTACCAAGCCATTTTTTTCCTTTGTTATAAGTTAGTAATCAACAACAAATGCCTATGAAACCTATTATTATTTAGTAATAATAACTATATTTAAGTCCTTGTCAAGAGTACCACTAGAAACTTGGACACATCTTTATCCCTTGATTTTGAATTCATCAAAGGAACTTCTCGATGCGCCCCCTTCTGTGGGACTTACTCGAAGAGTAAAGAGTTACTGTTCCTCTCACCTTGTTCGAGACAGGCGAGCTTTGCCCCGTTAGAGCTTGCCATAGAATTTTATGTCCAATAAATCAAGAATTAGGTGTGGGGATAAATCTCCGAGAGCCTCGTGAGCGGGCAGACAACTACAGCGCAGCGGGTCTATTTTGTGTTTTTTCACATTACGCTCTACACCCTACGATTTACGCTTCTTTCCTCTCCCTTGATGGAAGAGGGATAAGGAATAGAGAGTAGGAAATAGGGCGCCAATAACTCAATTACTGAGTTACTTAATAACTGCTTTACTCGAGGTGAGGGTTTCCTAAGATGTCTATAGAGCAATCTGTCCAAGTTTCTGTACCACGATTAGTCTAAGAATCCGTTGTTTTTGTACCATTTCAAGGTTTTTTCCATTGCTTGATTAAGTGTGAAATCGGCACGGAAATCGAACTCGGCAGCTATTCGTTCATTACTGCAGAGCCAATGTTTCTGCTTCAATTCCTTGATTTTATCCCGCCAAATAACCCTTTTCTGGGGGGGTAAGAATACGTCATTAATGAGACCGTAAAGCATGGCGATTGGTTTTGGGATACATATCTGGTGAGTGCGTTTATTGAGTAGGTGGGCGATATTATCGAGCACATCCTGTAATGTGTACTGTAGTCCATCATTAACAAAATAGATGCGGTTGTTGAATTCGTCAGAGTTGATTATTTTCAATATTACCTTAACCAGATCTTCTATATAGATGATGTTCAGATATTTTTCTCCGTAGCCAATAATCGGGGCAATACCCTGGGTGATATATTTAATATAGCGAAGCACATCCATATCATGTGGTCCGAAGACTGATACAGCTCTTAGTATTACATAATTAAGAGTGCTTCTGATCACGATGCTTTCAGCCATATGTTTTGTGCGGCCGTAGAGTGAAATCGGTTTTGGATTTGCTGTTTCAGTCAACGGAGTTTTGTCTGGACTCGGTCCGCAGGCAGCGTGTGAGCTGAGGAGGAGGATTTTCTTTACATCTCGTTTTTCCATCGCCCTTATTACATTGAGGGTACCGAGAACATTGGTCTGGTAGTATTGTAGGTAGTTTTTGCCCATAGTTCTTGCAGCGGCGTGGACAACCATATCAATATTCTGTAGGGCAGCATCGATACCTGTGTCTTTTTCGATATCGCCAAACACGATATCGATATTTGGTTTTTCTTTGAAGAGCTCAATATTTGAAGTTCGCCGAACAAGGATTCTCAGCCTGTGATGTTTAGCAAGAAGCGGGATCAGGTTCTTGCCGACAAATCCAGTGGCACCAGTAACGAGAATCATCGTCTCAGATATGATAGATCTATTTGAAACGGTAGGTTAAAGAAAATTTACGGTTTGATGTTGGGAAATCGTAAATGGCTTGGTCGATTCCTACGTCAAGCGAGAATCCGCCAGCCTGTACGCCACCGCCATACGTGAATCCTTTTCTTGCACCTTCTTTGTCATAGAAGTAGCCGCCACGCAGCTTTATAAAATTGTAATAATTTATTTCCAGACCGATTGATTTCCACGCCTCTTCGAGTTCGTACTTGAGGTTTTCAAAGAACGAATTATCTTCCTGGGCAAACATACCAACGAGTATCTTGGTGACTTCAGCAGTCAAGGTAATGTGGACAGCCGTCGTTTGTACAGGGTCAAATCTTGTCGCTAATCTAAGGGTATAGGGTAACGGATCTGAAGAACCACTTTCTGAATAGCTGATATCGGGTCCTATATTCTGCAACGCAGTAGCAAAAGAAACAAACTTAAAAGGTTTGTAGAGTACGCCGCTGTCAAAGGCATATATAAGTCCAGTGCCGCCTTTATCAAGTCCCAGTCCAGGCATTTTGACAAGTACCCATTCTGGTACAAGATACGAATAGATTAGTTTCCAACCTAAGCCTAAGCCGAGTTTTGGATTCAATTCAACGCCGTAGTTGAGCCCGATTGAGATGTCAAATGTTGTATACTCACCAAGGTATATTCCTTCTGGATCGACTACCTGGGTTTTGCCTGTGGTCAAGTAGATTATATCGAAACCAAGGGTTCCAAACTTGAATGGCTTGGCAACGCCGATAAACTCATAGTACATATCAGGCTGCAGGGCTGGTAACCAATTTGCGTGTTGCAGAGTTATCATGGGTTTTTTGATAAAAGCAAGACCTGCTTGATTATAATAACAGGCGGTTGGATCATCGGCGATAGCTGCAAACGAACCGGCTAATGCAGTAGGTCTTGCTCCAGGCCATATCAGGAGAAAAACTGCTCCGGGACGTCGTTGAGCAATTAACAAGGTGCTAAGAAAAAGCACCAGTAAACATACTTTGTGCATAAAAAACCTCCTTCGCACACACAGATTATAATTATCCACTTCTTAATGTCAAGATAAAGCTAGGTGAGGATGTGGCTTATTGACACCATGTTCAATAGATATATACTTTATTAATGAGAGAAAAAGGTAGAGTTATTGAAATAACAGGTTCGGTCGCACGAATCAGTATCAAGCCGAGTGAAGCATGTAAAAGCTGTCCATCTTCCAGCATTTGTCGACCCGCAGGCAAAAATATGATCATGGAGGCAGATAACAGGATTGGCGCCAAGGTTGGCGACGAAGTTTTTGTGGAAACTTCAGCAAAGCAAAGTATGATTGCGGTCTTTTTCCTTTTCGTATTTCCGGTTCTGCTTGGGTTAATCGCTATGCTCATAGCTGGCCGGCGTGGGGGGTGGTATATGGTTATATCAGGGCTTGTCGGTTTTGCTTTGGGTTTGATGTTTACCAAAATTATGGATACTTACTTTCGTAAGTGGGGTAAGTTGCTGCCAAATGTTGTGGAGGTTGTGAAATCATAAAATACTTGACTTTATTGCAATTGTTATTATAATTGTCCCTTGGAGGTTCAATGTTAACGCTTATTTTGTTGATTACAGCCAATATTGGTTTTGAATACTTATTCGTTGATCCGATCGCACATCGAGTTGGTATGGGCTATGCGCAAGTTGGTGATGGTTACAGTATAAGCTATAATCCAGCCGGCTTATCATATAACTTCGGTTCCTTTTATTCGGCTTCATACCTTTCATATATCGGAGATACCCATTTTGGCTATTTAGGATACGAAAAAGATCAGCTTGGTTTAGGCATCAAATATTTCTATGGCGGACAAATAAGGAAGACCGATGAGTGGGGTGCTGAACATGGCAGTTTCGGCGTTCATTTCATGGATTTCAATGTGGGTAAGGGGTTCTTCTATAGAGATGTCGCAATTGGCCTGTCAATAAAAGCAATATATGCTAAGATTGATACGCTGTATTCTCTGGGTGCAGGTGTTGATCTTGGGACGATATACCTCTGGGAAGGATCCGATCTTCAAATCGGCTTTGCGCTTAAGAACATCGGTTCAGGGTTCAAACCATATATTGATAGTTTAGAGTTACTCCCCTATGAAGTCAATTTTGGTGGTATAAAGCGGTTTATTGATGGTTGGTTTGGACTGGATATCGTAAAGCCAGCCTTAATGGATTTCGGCATTAGAATTGGAGGGGGGTACTCGGTTGTGCCTAATCTTGAATTGAAGGCATCATATAATACACTCCTTTCGTCGATTAAAACGGAAAGTAGTGGTCTGGAGTTTCTTGCTGGATTGACTGCTGGTTTTTCATTGAGAACAAATGCGCTCTGCATTGACTATACTTATTCCCCTTATTTTGATCTTGGGGGATGCCATAGATTATCTGTAAGCATAGGAGGATAGATGTCCAAAATAGGTTTTGCAATAATTCCTTGCATTTTAATTGTTCTTCTGTCAGTTTTCTTTTTTCTTAGCCCCAAGTTTTTGGCTTCAGAAACAAGTGGAGGTGACACAGCTGTTAAAGAAGTGCTGATAAGAGGATTTATCGATATTGGTAATTTGATTGCTCACGCCACTTTTGTTGAAGATGCGATTATCATGGAAGAAATTGGCAATTTGGACGAAATCATTACTCGCTTCCGTCGCGATCAATCAGAGTTGACATATATTCACTTCACCGATGCAAAAAACAAAGTCATCGCCTCAAGTGATCCTAAGAGCATCGCTAAAACGTATAGCTCAACCCTGCTTAAATCAGGCTCAAGTGTTGTGAAGGAGAATAATGGTCTATTTGAGGGTGGGTTTAGCATTAAAGTTGGTAAGACGCAGGTTGGCGCACTTTATTTTGGGGCTAAACCTGATGCTCCAGCGATGAAAGTAGCCGCCGGTTCAAATCCGATCGTCCTCATTGTTGGTATTGTGTTGGCGATTGTGGTTTTTGTTGTTATGTTCTCGATGCAGCGGAATCTGGAGGCGAAGATAGTTGAGAATATCAACAAACGGCAAGAGGAGGTATTTTCACCTAAGATTGAATCGCTGAAAAAAGACCAGCAACGTGTCCAACAGGAATTCGATGAGCTGCAAAGAAAGGCAGATGAAGCAAAGAAGTCTCTGCAAAAAATCAAAAATGACCATGAAGCAAAAAAGCGAGAAATAGAAGAGAATCCGATCATGCAATCTATTGAGAAACTAAAGGAGACAGAGACAGATGTCCTTGATCGATTGGGCAAGCAAAAGGAAGAGGAACAAAGGTTAATAAAAGAGAATGCTTTATTAACACAGAAGCGGGAAGAAGTACGTAATGCTCTTGAAGCGGAGAAAAAAGAAGAGCATACCCTGCATGAGAAGCTGGATTTGATTAAGAGGAAAATTCTACATCTGGAGACACCCAAGAAATAACCTGCACCTTGACTGTTGTGATAACAAAACAAACCCATTTGCAGGGTTGAAATCCATTATAACATGAAAAGTCAATACGTCGAAGAGTTAAGAGCAGGTCAGACTGTTAAAGAGATTTTTGTTCTCTCCAAGAAATCAATCAAAGACAAGAAAGACGGTGGGTCTTACGCGGTTCTTGAATTTACTGACCGCAGCGGGAGTATTGAGGGTATTGCATGGGATAATGTGGTTGAAAGCGTCAATATGCTCTCGACCGGTGATTTTGTTTTTGTTGTTGGTAATGTAAATGAGTATAACGAACGTCTGCAGATTGTTGTCAGTTCAATAAAGCGTGTTTCTGAAAACGAAACAGAACCTAAAGATTTTCTTCCTCAAACTGATGAAGACATCAGCCAGGTTTTTGAGGAGATAAACAATTTTCGCAGCAAGGTTCAGAATAAATACCTTAAGCAGCTATTGGAGAACTTCTTTGATGACAAGGAGCTTATCGAAAAATTCAAACGTGCTCCGGCCGCAAAACGGATTCACCACGCCTATCTCGGAGGTTTGCTCGTTCACACGCGCAATGTTCTGAAGTTAGCCGATGAAATGAAGAGGGTGTATGAAACGCTGGATCTTGATCTATTGATCACCGCAGGTATCCTGCACGATATCGGTAAGATCTATGAATATACTTATGCGCGAAAACTCGATTTCTCCACGCAAGGCAGACTGTTAGGGCATATTGTCATAGGTTATGAGCTCGTTGCCGAGAGGATCAAACAGATCGCCGATTTCCCCAGGCCATTGAGATTTATGTTGTTGCACATGATACTGTCGCACCACGGGGAATACGAATGGGGATCCCCCAGACGACCGAATTTTTTGGAGGCTTTGGTTCTGCACTTTATTGATAATCTGGATTCCAAAGTTGAGATCATGATGAGCGAAAAGAAGAAAAACAAAGGGATGGAAAAAGAGTGGAGTGATTACCACCCGTATTTGGAACGGGAGATCTATCTGCGTGAGGACTATTAAGATAGCGGAGAGATTTGTATTGGTTCGGATGCATTTTCCATGAAAATCAAAGAGATAAAACTATACGGTTTCAAATCATTTCCGGGTGAAACCAAAATCATGCTCGATCAAGGCATAACCGCTTTTGTTGGACCCAATGGCAGTGGGAAATCAAATATCTTTGATGCGCTCAGATGGGTTTTCGGTGAACAGTCCATGAAAGCTTTACGTTGTGAAAAGATAGAAGATTTGATTTACGTATCGCCAGACACCAGGAACGATGCGAATTTCACGGAAATCTCCATTACTATCGAAAATGAAGATTTCTTCCCGCAGTTTGGCGGCGAATTTGAGATCAAAAGGAAGTTCTATCGTTCTGGTGAAAGTGAGTTCTATTTAAACCGGGTTAAGTGTCGACTCCAGGATATCCAGGCTTTGTTTTTGAATTCTGGTACGCTTACCTACTCGTTTCTCGAACTATCAGAGATTGAGAAGATAATACATGGCAATACGAAGGAGATGTTTGATGATGTTTCCGGTATTCTAAAGTACCAGGAACGTAGAGAACAGACAAAGCGGCGACTCGAATCGACCGAACAGGATCTTTTGCGGCTTGAAGACATTATTCACGAGATGCAGCGCTCATTGAGAAGTCTTCGACGTCAGGTAAGACAGACCACACTTTTCCAGGAGTTGAAGGAAGAGTACAAAGTCTTGACCTTGCTCATACTCAAGAACGATTTCAAGATTAGCCTCGATGAATTAACGAAGATTCAGGAACAGAGAAACAGTATCGAATCTCAGCGACAATCCGTTATGCAAGAAATAAAAGTGCTGGAAGAAAAGAGGGAAGAGCTTAAGGAAGAGATGGCGCAGGTTGAGAATACGAAAAAAGATACCCTCTCGCGTATTGCTGTAGTCGATGAGCTTCTTGAAGAGTTACTTATAAAAATCAACAGTAAGGAAGTAGAAGCAAGGCAGATAACCCTTGCTAATGAGCGGACCATAACGAGTATTAAAGAAAAAAAGGAATCGTTACTCAATGCTCGAAATCGGCTTGAAGAATATGGTAGTAAGAAAATTGAGATTATTCGTCAGATAGACCAGATAAAAACTTCTATTCAAATGCAGCAAGAAGAATTAGAAGCTGTGAACACCAAGTGTTTTTCTCTTGCGGAAGCACTTAAGGAAAAAAACAAGTTGATCGTTGACCATCAGGCAGATGTTCAGGCGTATCGCAATCAGCTTACAAAACTCCGTTTTGAGAAAGAAAACAAGGAAACGATATTAGCACGTATTAGTGAAGAATACAATACCCAGCAAGCAGAAATAGATACGTCGCGGCGTTCAATGAAGCAACTGGAAGATGAGTTGGATGACGTTGTCAAAGAACAGGCTGAACTTTCTCGGCAACTAGAACAAGCCAATAGTAACCTGACTAACAATGAAAAAAAGCTGGATGAACTGGAGAATGATTTGGTGAATAGGCAGGATGATTTGACCGAATGCAGACTTATTGTTGATACCTTGATCCATCGTCTCAAAGAAAAGAGCAGTGTTAAGGAGATAGCAGAGAATTTTAAAAACAGAAACGAAGGTCTATTAAGGGATAATATAACTGTAACTTCAGATTATGAATCAGTTATTGATATATGCCTGGGCGATATTCTGAATTACTATCTAATATATGATTACAAAGCCAATGATTTCGGTAAAATCCCTGAAGGGCGTTTCGGTTTTATCAACGTGAAGGCACCGCACGAAGCAGAATCGCCGGTCGAAATAACTGAAGGGCTCACTCCGGTTGCGCAATTTGTTGAATTTAAGTCGTCACAAACCGTTCTCCAGAGCCTACTTACGGGTTACTTTTTGGTCGAAGATTTTGATAAGGCGCAAAAATTGTCGAGCAAACATCATGGTTGTGGTTTTGTGACTAGGGATGGAATACTCATTAAGAATGGTGTGATAATCACTGAACGAGGCGAGATTGGTTTTTTCAGGATCAGTCAGCGGCTTGAAGAATATGAGGGGAGATTTGAAACCTTAAAGAACGAAATTCTTTTTGTCAACGAAGAAAAGAAGCGACTTATAACAGAGCAAAAGGCGATAAAGAACCAGTTAGATGAAGAAAATAATCGGCTTTTTAAAACAGATATCAGGAAATCGGAACGATCAATGAAACTGAATGAGTTGAAGCGCCATTTGGAGAAAGTGAGCAATGAATACGACGGAGTTGGCAATGACAAGAAGGCTGTAGGAGATGATATTGAGCGAATTCTTGGAGAGATCCATGAGATTGAAACAAGAATCAGGGAAGCGGAAGAGACAAGTGAGAAGATCGAAGATGAGCGGCGAGGTTTGATAGAGAACAGTCAGGAAATTGAACGTGATATCAAAGACCAAAATACACTACTGAACGAGAAGAAAATGGAAGCGGTTGTTTGTAATGAACGTTTCAACAGCATTGTTACAGGTATCGAGCAACTCAAGTCTGAGATAGTAACTATGGAACACGATATAGGTGTGCTTAAACAGGATAGGGGTGCCACGAGCCTTGATGAAGTTGAGCGCCAGATTACTCGGTTGAAAGAGGAGATGGAATCCAAGAAGAGACAGAAGGTCGATATCGAAGCTGTGCTACCGGAGAAGCTTATGGAAAACCTAACTCACCATCTGAATGAGATTTTTGATCAACTTGCAGAAAAGCAGAAAAGCCACGAAGAAATTCAGAATAGAATCATGCAACTTAAATACGAAATATTTCAGCTCAATCACAAAAAAGATGAGGTTTGGAAAAAGGCCGAAGAAGAGTTCAATGTCGATCTTCGGGACTATATCCCTGAAGAAGATATCCCGGACGCAGAATCAAGGCTCGTTGAAGTAAGAGGTAAACTGGAAAAGCTTGGTGAAGTAAACCCTCTCAGCCTGGAACTCTACGAGAATGAGAAAAAGAGGCTTGATGAGTTTTTTGCTCAGCGGGATGACATAATTACTGCGAAGAGTAGTTTACTGCGTTCGATTGACGAACTCGATACGCGTGCCCGGGAGCGTTTTGTTACAATATTCGATGAAGTTAAGAAAGAGTTCAATTTTGTTTTTTCAAAATTCTTCGAAGGTGGACAGGCAGATCTAGTATTGAGTGATCCGAGTAATCCCTTGACATCAAAGATCGATATTGCCGTCCGTATGAAAGGTAAGCGGTTAAAGGTGATCAATCAGCTTTCCGGAGGGGAACGTACTCTGTTGGCAGTGAGTTTGCTACTGGCCTTGTATCTTGTCAAACCTGCTCCTTTTTGCATCCTTGATGAGATTGATGCACCGCTTGACGACGCAAATGTGGTAAGGTTCAATAAGTTTCTACGCGATCTATCACAGAGAACACAGGTTGTTATAATTACCCATAACCGTGCAACCATGGAGTATGCCGATTACCTCTACGGGTTGACCATGGAAAAACCTGGTCAAAGCAAGATAATTTCGGCAAAACTTGCTGATCTCGAAAAACTGAATCTGGATGCTTAATAAGTTCAAGCGGGCGTTAAGCAAAGCCAGCCAGTTATTTTCCCGCACGAAAGGCGCATCAACTGAGGAGATCGAGGATATCCTGCTTAGCGCTGATGTTGGCATTAAATATACACAAGAGATATTGCAGCGGATTGGCGAAGACGGCGGTGATCTTGTTGCGGCTCTAAAAAAGGAACTGGTTGATCTCCTCAGTATAAGCATCCCCCGAATTGATGTTGAGAAACCAATAATCATCATGGTAAGTGGTGTTAATGGTTCTGGTAAAACAACGACCGTTGCAAAATTGGCAAGCCTCTATCAGCAGCGTGAGCGGGTAGTTCTTGCGTGCGCTGATACGTATCGTGATGCAGCGAGTGAGCAACTGGAAATCTGGGCGCGTCGGGCAAAGGTTGAGATCGTCACGTCACAAAAAGGACAAGACGCGGCAGCTGTAGTTTTTGATACGATATCAAGAGCTCAGGCTAAATCCATTGACAGAGTTCTGGTCGACACGGCTGGTCGGCTACATACGAGAGGTGATTTGATGGGTGAATTGGGGAAGATAAGAAAGGTGATCACGAAATTCAGACCGACAGGACCTGATTTGAATATCTTGACAATTGATGCCAATCTCGGTCAGAATTCAATACAGCAAGCCCGTGTATTCACCGAGCAAATCGGTATTAACGGTTTAATCCTCACAAAGTTCGACGGCACTTCAAAAGGAGGTGCGATAATACCGATATGTAATGAACTGAACTTGCCGGTTCTATATTTGGGCATTGGCGAAGGTATCGACGATATAGTTGAGTTTGATCCAACGACTTTTGTTGAAGCTTTGTTTGAATAGAGACTTTAGCTAATGGGAAAAGATGAACTTAAGAAGTTGCGAGGTTAAGAAGTTCAGAGCTTCATATCTTCAAAACTTCGAAAATACGACGTACCCTATTAAATAACGTAACAGAAATGCTCATGCCTCTTCCAAAAGTTTATTTAACGGGGCGGGCGTACGTTTCGTCCTGAGTTTGTCGAAGGGGACAAAGCAATCTCTGACCAAAGGAATGAGATTGTCCCGCTTTGCGAGGATTCTCGTGAAACGGAACCACGCCCGCCAAAGGAAATGGCAGGCTCGCAATGACCGCTGAGTATGAATAATCGGGGTTAACAGAATTCATATTACGATAGCTCGACAGTTGCCGTAGTGACGTAGCGTCAATTGTTATCATCCAAACAAAACGAGAAAGGTTCCGAAAAAAGCAAGAATGATTCCTATTGTGCGCCCCAATGTAATCCTTTCTTTCAAGAAAATTGCCGCAAAGATAAATATGAAGATAGTACTTGTCTGATTCAATGCTGAGGCTATTGATGCTTGGGTGTATTTCATCCCCGCCAGCCATATAAACATAGCCACATACGCGCCGAAAAATGAACCTAAAAGCGTATAGATCCAGCTATGGTGCGAGAAGAGTGAGGCGACAATGGTGCGTCTTTTCGGATGAAGTATGAGAATAGGGATAAGAACGACAAGACCACCACACAGACGGATCTCGGTTGCCCATAAGAGAGGTGATTGCTCAAGCAGGGGTTTGATCGTAACGATACTTACTGCCATGGCGGCTAGCGCCAGTAGCCCATAGATAATTCCCCTAACCATATTTCTGCGGCTGATTGTTTCTTTTCCCGTTATACCGGTGGCAATCATAATTGCAGATACGATCACGAGCGCACCTACTATCTGCACCAACGTGAGACTTTCTCTCAACCAAACAACAGACAGCCCGATTATGAAGGGACTGTAGAGGCAGTCAACAATCGCAGTCAGACCAGCTCCGAGTAAATTCAGGCATTTAAAAAAAAGTATATCGCCAATTCCTATACCGATTGCTCCACTTAACAATAAAAGTATATAAATATGTGCGGGGGCTGGATGCAGTAATGATCCACCAAAGAGCCATATGGTCGCGATGAATAGGATAACCGCCAATGAGTTCTTGAATAAATTAAGAGCGATAGGGTGAACTGTTTCGCCGCTTTTTCTGAACAGAACAACTGCAAATGCCCAGACCACAGCGGTGAGCAGGGCTAGACCTTTACCCAGATATGGGATGGATGCGTCCATCAGGTATTATATCTGCAAAATCTACTATTACAACACAAACTACACAAACATTAATACAAACTTCGTTCCTGACCGATCGTTGTTCCTGGACCATGACCTGGATAGACTTTTGTTTGATCAGACAGGACCATGAGTTTTTCCTTGATGCTTTTTAGAATCGCCTGCCCGTCGCCACCGCGGAAAGAGACGTTGCCGTATCCACCAGGGAATAGTGTATCCCCGGAAAAAAGATCAGTGCCAATAATAAAGCAACATCCACCAGGTGTGTGACCGGGGGTATGGAGCACGGTAATTTTTTCATCACCGAATTCAATAATCTGTCCATCTTGAAGCTTTAGGTCAAAACCATATGTCCAATCGAGAGCATGGATTGCAGCTTGAGCTCCGGTTGCCTTCTTAACCTCAGTCAATGCATCAATGTGGTCATAATGCCCATGCGTTGCGAGGATAAGTTGAATTTCAATACCCGATGCTGCCTTTATGATTTTATCGGGTTCAGCTCCAGGGTCGATAATTATCGCGATATCTCCGGATTTCAATATGTAGCAATTGCTTTCTAATCCACCGACAACCAGACGTTCGAAGACCATAGGTTCATTATATCGTAATTTAGTTGAGATGTCAACGACCATACCTGTTTGTTGCTATTAAAAGTGGAGAAACATCACGAGTGCAGGATTTATTTGGGTGGGGTTAAACCAACTTTGTCCATCAAGAATGCCCAGACTTCGGCTTGTTGTTCAATTGATTCAGTGATTGTCGTCCCGCCTCCATGTCCAGATTTTTTTCGAACGAGCAAAAGGATTGGTTCACCTGAATGGTTTGCTTCTTGCATACGCGCAGCCATTTTCATGGCATGCAGTGGATAGCACCGAGCATCATTTTCACTGCCGACAAAAAGCATCGCCGGGTAGTCGGTTCCATCGATTACATTATGATAAGGAGAGTATTCATGCAAGTACTTGAATTGTTCGGGATCCTCGGCACTACCGTATTCTTCAGCCCAGATATTTGCATAGCCAAACTTGTGATATCGGAGCATATCAAGTAAGGGTACTGCACAATACACGATCTTGAAGAGTTCTGGTCTCTGAACCACGACGGCTCCTACGAGCAATCCTCCGTTGCTGCCACCGCCAATAGCCAGTTTATCGCGCTCGGTGTACTTATTTTCAATAAGCCATTCAGCTGCCGCGATGAAATCATCGAATACGTTTTGTTTCTTATCGAGCATGCCAGCTTCGTGCCATTCTTTACCGTACTCACCGCCGCCGCGCAGGTTGGGTATTGCGACCATACCACCGGATTCAAGCCACAGGGCATAGGTAGTTGAAAAATAAGGTTTCATTGGTACATTGAAACCACCATAACCAGTAAGGTACGTAGGATTTGTGCCGTCTCTTACGATATCTTTGCGGTGGATGAGGAACATAGAGACCCTGGTGCCATCCTTTGATTCATACAACACCTGTTCAGTTGTGTAATTTGATACATCGATCTCAATAGGCGGTTGGTGAAAGATTTCTAATTCGTCCTTATCGATATCGTATTGGAAAGTGGTTCGTGGATAAGTAAACGATGAAAACTGCACCCAGATATCAGAGGTTGACCAATACCCCCATATCCGTGCACTTCCCAAAGTGGGTAGCGGAATCTCTTTTAGATATTCACCATCTATTGAATAGATTTTGATCACTGTATGGGCATTATGCGTGTATACTGCAAAAAGATGACCGGCAATGCCGGCAATATATAAAAGGTTATCATCGGCTTCAGGGATTAGTACTTTCCATTCTTCTCTGTTTGGTTTGTCCACATCTGTAATATAGACCATTCCTTTTGGCGCCTGGACATCAGTCCAAATAATGAGTTTGTCTTCGATGATATTAATATCATATTGTCCATCAAAAGTGGTTGTGACCGGGATCATCTGATTGTTATTTTGGATTTTTTGCAGGAATACCTCATTCTTATTGAATATCCCGCGGTAAAGCAACAGATACTTGCCATCCTCAGTTACAAACACAGCGTGGTAATATTCTTTTACCGAGTCATGGGAGAAGACTTCAATATCTTGTGATAAAGGTGAACCTAATTTATGAAAATAGACCTTGCGCCAGTAGTTTTCTTCTCCTTCAGGCACTTCTCCTTTTAAAGGACAAGAAGAATAATAGAAACCCGAATTGTCAGGTAGCCAGGCAACACCGCTTTGACGCCAGCCACGAAGTGAATCAGAAAGGATTTTTTGACTCGCGACCTCCATTACCTTTATGATAATCTGTTCATTGCCAGCTTCAGCAGTTCCGAAAGCAAGGTATTTCCCGTCGCGTGAGGGCTGGACGAGGTTCAGTGTTCTTCGTCCCCACTCATTTGGGTTCAACAGAAGGACTGCTGGAGCAGATTCGTGGTCTCTATAATAGTATGCCCAGCGTTCCCATTCTTTCTTGGTTGTCCAGAAGAAGATTCGGTCACTACCGAGCACTTTTTGAGGGGTTCGTTCATCATCATAACGCCATAAGGAAGTGTAGCGTTCAACCAGCCATTTGCGTTGGCGTAATTTGTTTATTATAGACCGTGTTATATTCTCCTGTTTTTGTAACCATGTTTGCACGCGAGGTTCTTCACTGCTTTCGAGCCAGCGATAATTGTCAAAAATTACGGTGCCGTGAAGTGTATCAACGACGGCCATTTTTTCTATCGTAGGATAGTTGAAAGACTGGTACTTCAGCGTGCAGGTCATAAGACCCGTTAGCACGCATAGATAGGATATTTTATTTCTTATGAAATCAATTATTCGTTGTTGCCACATTGACATCGTCAAAGAGGATTGCGGGAAAGACGCCCGCATGGGTTATGTGTGCAGTATTTTCTATGGCAATAATTCGCTGCATGGTTTCGTAAATATTACCGGCAATCATCGCATCTTTTACTTGACCGATAACCTCACCGTTTTCTACATATAGTCCCGGCGATAATCCTATGGAGAAATCACCATTTAGAATGTTGCCACTATGTGCACCAAGAGCACCGGCGACAATGATCCCTTGATCCATCCTTTTGATTAATTTTTCTAAAGATACTTCACCGGTTTTTATATGAAGATGTTGGAGTGAGGGCGATGGTTTAAGGGCGATGGTTTCGCCAGACCAACGGGCTGTTTTAAAACCGTGGCCAGTTGGCTCGACCTTGTTCTTTTGCGCATAGCAAAGATCATAATAGAAGTTTTTCAGCACGCCATTTTCAACTATAGTGAAATGTCGGCATGGCGTGGCTTCGTCATCAACTGATCTGGCACCAGGCAGTCTATCATTGAGTGGGTCATTATAGATGGTCAATTTCGTACTGAATAATCGCGCACCGATTTTCTTGCTAATGGGAGATTGTTTCTCATAAACAACCGCACCGTTGGTGGCGCTTTGGAGCCGCCAGGTCAGGGTATGCATACTTTCCGGCATGAAAAGAACTTTCATCCTTTTTCCTTTAGGATTCACTGTTCTCGAGGATTTGTTATACAGGTCGATCATCATCATCAGGTTTTTTGCCTGCATTTTCTCAAAGGCTTTGCCGGCGAAGATGCGGTGTATTGCTGCATACGAATTCGGATAAACTATTGAAACGACGATAGCATATTCCGAGGTTCTCATTTTAGTATCAGTACCAGCGCTGTTTATGATGCGTACTTTTTCAATGCGGTCACTAGCAGTGATGTTGCACTGACCCTTGACCTTTGAACTTATTAGCTCATGAATCCTCTTGCATTCGTCGACCAGGTTACGGTTAGACAATCTGCTCAGCGATGTGCTATATGTCCTGAGTTTTGGGGTGGCTTTGGTAAGAGGGAAATCAAATTTTGCTTCAACACGACCCTTTAACGATGCAAGACAATTATCCAGGAGTTCCTTGCGGTTTCTTAAGTTTTTTGTGTAGGCAAAGCCCAGTTTGTTGTCTTTTATGATTCGAAGGCTCGTGCCTAACTGAATCTTGGTATCAATGTCACGCAGTTTTCCATTGTCAAAAATCACTGATTCGGTGACTGAATCGCATTCGAATGCTTCTGCTTGGTCACTGATCGCCATAGCTTGCTCAAGCAATTTGTGCAATTACTTCCCTCCCACGATGAGATTAGCGACGAGAATATGTGGTGCGCCATAGCAAGAACGTATATTCACCTGTCCTTTGCCGCAACCACCGATTTTACTCATGAGTACGTCATTTCCTACAGCGTGTATATTTTGCAGAGTTTTATAAAGGTTGCCTGCAATATTAATGTCGCGTACCATCTTTCCGAGTTTACCATTTTTTACAAGGTAGCCATACTGGGCACCAAAGGTGAAATTCTCGCCACTCGTCTGTCCGCCTTTTGCGTCGAGAATATATAGGCCATCACCCAAACGGTTAAGCAGGTTATCAAAAGTAAGGTTGCCATTTTGAATAAAAATATTACCCATTCTTATAATCGGTGCATAGCGATAGTCCTCCGCAATACAGTGACCACTAAGTGGTTCTTTGAAGGCAGCTGCCGTGCGTCGGGAATGCAGTCGACCGGCAAGCACGCCATTTTTCATGAGTTGGGTTAGCCTCGCTTTGGTTCCTTCGTCATCATACTTGTAAAAGCCCAAGGTATTAGGCATTGTTGGATCATCTATTATGTTGAGTGCAGCATTACCCAGCTTTGTACCCATTTTCATTTTTTTCCGCATACTAACGTTGTTCTCAATTAAATCAGCTTCAGAAAAGTGGCCAAAGGCTTCGTGTGTGAAAACGCCAGCCAGGCTCTGATTGAGGATTGCATTATAGACGCCTGCCTTGATTGGCTCAGCCTTTAGTAGTTGCAGGGCGATCGAAGTCCGCTTTTCGAATTCTTCTTCCTGGTTTCTAAGTACAACAAAGCCATTGCTGCCACCGATACCTACGCGTACATTCTGGATTAGTGTACCCTCCCGGCTTACAATTAGTCCGTTGATCCTTGTGGTAGTGAGCTGCTCTCTGATTCTACTCCCTTCCGTATTCGCGAAGTACTTATCGCGGATGACTTCGCGATAAGTGATATTAGTCGTAGCAATCTTACTTTCCTTGAGCGGAATACGATTGTACTTTCTGGTGAGTTCAAGTTTTTCATCAATAGATATTTGCTGTGGGTCTTCAGCAAGTTCTGGCAAGAAGCAATCAACAATGGCTTTACTTTTTGCAAATCTAATTGGCTTATTGATATTTTTGGAGATCAGAAGAGCATTTTCTTCTGCCCGGGCGATAGCTTTATTAGAACTTTTTTTGTTCGTAAAAGCTACTGAAGATAAACCGCCGTTCTTCAGCGTCCTCAGTACATAGCCGTCTGTAGAATTTGAACTCAGCTGGGTTAGCTCACGACCATTAAAGGAGATCACTGTTTCTTTTTTGATCTCGTAGCGGATATCCGCATAGTCGGCGTCTACTTTTGAGAGTATCGAAGTTAAGATATCAAGCATTATGTTCCATTTTTTTGGAAAGTAGAAGAATTATATTGAAATCGGCAGCAGAGTCAAGTTCTCCTTCGTTTGACATCAAAAAGCAGAGATGTTAATAGTTATTACTAAACGGCGATGATATCGGGCGTGTTATTTCCTGCGTTTTTTCTTACCTTTTTTCTCTTTAATTTTTCTTTTCGCCTTTTTTTCCTTTTTCAGTTTTTTCGCTTTACTTTTAGCCACCTTCTTTTTGGATATTTTCTTTTCTTCTTTTTCCTTTTTAGTGGCAGCTTGCACAGGCTTCTTTTTTGCCTTCTTCTCTTTCGGTTTCTTTTCCCTTTTCGTCTTTTTCTTTTTGTCTTTCTTGCTTTGGGTTTCTACTAGATGGCGCCGTTCGATCAGTTTCCTTCTCATGGTAATAGTATCCGGGTCGCTTTGTTCGACTAGTTCAAGGATTGCCATTTCCGCACCGTCGCCGAGTCTTGGTCCGAGTCGGTAGATTCTCGTGTAACCTCCATGACGCTCGCTGAACCTTGGACCGATTTCGTCGCAGATTATCTTAACGAGTTTATGGTCTTGAATGTGACGGTAAATGCGTCGCCGGGCGGCAAGATCATTATGCTTAGCGAATTCTATTAGGTGTTCAGCCAGTTTCTTTGTTTCTTTTGCTTTTGGCAAGGTCGTTCTAATTTTTTCCAAAATGAATAAAGAGCGACATTGATTCCGTAACAATGCAATGCGATGTTCCTTCTTTCTACCTAATTTCTTTACTCGATCACCATGTCTCATAATCACTTACCTCAAGACCATTATTTTCACGCTTAATTCTCCTCTTTGCGTCTTTTCTGAGCCTTCTTCATTTATATATCTTCTTTCAGATATTTTTCAACGTCCATTTCAAGCTGTAGTGCTTCCTTGGCCAAATTCTTTTCTAATTCCTTGAGCGATTTTCGTCCGAAGTTCTCATAGGTAAGCAATTCCTTCCCGCTTTTTCTGACAAGATCACCGATTGTCTGGATATTTTCATTCTTGAGGCAGTTAGACGCTCGGACCGATATTTCTAGTTCGTCGATACTTCTCTTCAATATTTCCCGGATGCGACGATGTTCAGCATCCAGTTGCTCTTTCGAAGTGAACTGAGGTTCGACTCCAACGCTGGTTATAAAAGATAGGTGGTGTTTGAGGAGACTTGATGCCTCGACTATTGCTTCGAGCGGAGTTAAACTACCATCAGTTTCTAATTCAATCGTGAGATAATCATAATCAGTTTTAGTCCCGACGCGGGTGTTTTTTATGGTGAAGTTGACTGACAAGACAGGTGTGAATATGGCATCGATGAAGATTGTTCCAAGCGGCGCCTCATCATGCTTGAAAACATCTGCAGGAACATACCCGCGACCAGCTTCAACGGTCATTTCCACGGTGAAGTTCACCTTGGCTTCAGTTACCGTTAATATCTTCTGCGTGGGTGTCGTTATAACTATATCAGGATTTTTTTCGATGTTCTCAGCAGTATATTCTTTCTTCCCTTTGACTTTTAGATATAGGGTGCTGGGACCATCAGTCAATAATTTCACTCTGATACGTTTTAGGTTTATGATGACTTCTGCAATATCTTCGTAGACGCCAGGGATTGTGGAGAATTCCTGTAGGATGTCACCAATCCTTACTCTAGTTATAGCAGCTCCTTGAATCGATGACAATAAAATTCTCCTTAGGGCATTGCCCATAGTAACCCCAAAACCGCGTTCCATCGGTGATAGAATGAAACGACCAGAGCTGTCATTTGTAACTTCCTTGTCAATCTCAATCTTTTTTGGCATGACTAATGGTTTTAAAGCCATAATACCCCTCTATTTAGAATATAATTCAACTATCAAATTTTCTTGGATCGGCATTAGAATATCCTCGCGTTTAGGTGAGCGCACTATTGTACCAGTGATTTTTTCAACATCCAGTTTGAGCCAACCGACAATCTTTTCTGGATCGCGTTCATCCAGTGCTTTCTTGATGAACGGATTTTTCTTCTGTGCGTCGACGAGTTTAATAACCTGGTCCACCTTGACCATATAGGAAGGGATGCTCATTTTCTTGTCGTTGACCGAGATATGACCATGTCTGACCAGTTGTCTTGCGTGGGTTCTTGAAGATGCTATGCCAAGTTGGTAAACGACGTTATCCAATCGTCTTTCCAGGGCGATTAAAAGGTTCTCACCTGGGTTGCCGGTTTTTCTTGTTGCATCATTGAAGATTTTCCTGAATTGTCTTTCAAGGATTCCGTAAATTGCCTTGACTTTTTGTTTTTCTCTGAGCTGGATGGCATAGCTCGTCAGTCTTCTTCTGCCGATTTTGCCGTGACTGCCGGGCGGATAGCCCCGACGTATAAATGCACATTTATCAGTGTAACAACGACTTCCGCGCAGGAACAGTTTTTCACTTTCGCGGCGACAGATTTTGCATTTCGCTCCTATATAACGTGCCATTATTACACCCTCCTTCGTCTTGGTGGTCGGCAACCATTGTGCGGTAAAGGGGTAACATCTTTGATTGCGGTGATTATTAAACCGACAGTTTGGAGTGTTCTAATCGCTGCTTCACGACCTGGACCTGGACCCTTTATTCTTAGCTCGACCCGTTTAACACCAAGGGCTAATGCTTCTCTTGCGACGCGGTCAGCACATTGCTGGGCAGCGTATGCAGTGCCTTTCTTGGTGCCTTTAAAACCTATTTTCCCTCCTGAAGACCAACACAGGACATTGCCTTTGCTGTCAGATATCGATACGATAGTATTGTTGAACGAAGCGAAGATATTAGCAATTCCGGCTTGCTCGGTTCCAACCGCCTTCTTACGCCTGGATATACTCGGTTTTGAGCCGCGCGTTCTCCTTGGTTTTGGCTTTCTCATTACTTCTTACCTCCTGGTCCTGCTTTACCTGACACGGTTTTCTTCCTGCCTTTTCTGGTGCGTGCATTCGTCCGCGTACGCTGTCCTCTTGTTGGTAAGCCAACCTTGTGTCTTGATCCACGATAGCTTCCTATATCGATAAGCCGTTTAACATCAGCGGCGATTTCTGCGCGCAAAGCTCCCTCAACTTTAAATTCTGCTTCGATCAGTTTCCTTATTTTCGTGATTTCCTCATCCGTCAAATCTTTGATTTTCTTGACAGAGTCAATGCCGGTTGTATGTACAATCTTTTGTGCAGAGTGAAGACCAATACCATAGATTGCC
>JAUWGT010000048.1 GCA_030606265.1 Candidatus Stahliibacteriota bacterium
TATGCCAAAGTTTATGAATTAAATAATTCCCTCCGTAGATCCACAACCATATTACCAAATTAAACATGAATAGTGGAAGCAGTTCAATTTCTCCAAGCAAATTGAGCAAAATAGTCGATAATGAAAACATAGTGCAAAGAATACGCGCCACGATTAATGAAACATAATATGTGATTTTCACACCACCTTGAACATCTTCAGTGCAACTGATTTTTCCCTCTGATCCCCATAACCTAAATCTAAAAGGATTTAAATTCGACCAAGAACCTTGCCATTGGATTGCTCCATATCGGTTGATTGAGACTTTGGCTTTATGTTTACTCAATCCTTCGGAAATTCTCTTACGTAATACCTCGATATTGGGGCTTTGTGATTTGATGTAGATAGTGCCGTGAATATCTAGAATCAATTTAAACTTCCTCAAGCTATAATAGTGCATCAGCTACTCAATGTCAATATGGTATAGAGGGAGTGATCCTAACATCACTCCCCTTTTTGTGCCAGATTGTATAATAGGATTGAGTAAGATGTTGAGCTTCAAAGCTCTCTTACGATTAGTTTGCTTTTCAACATGTTAGCATTCTAACATGTTAACATCTTCGAATGGGATTGAGTTTCATTACGGTATAATCGTGCAGTGGAGAAGGAGGATACGGAGCCATGTCACTAAAGGTAATTTCGCGGTATTAATTATATCTTTCTAACGGTCTCTATAATATGATAGCTTTTTATGTGAACAAAGTTCTTCTAATAATATATAGTCATTTTTCTTTCGGTAGAATACACGCCAATAATTCGTTACGTAGAAGTGCCAAAGATCTGTTCTTTCTTTGATCGCTGTATCACATAGACCACCACAGCGTATTTTGTAGACTATTTTAGTTAGTGCATGAATTAATTTCAATTTGAGAGTATCTGTTGCGCAATATTTATTCAATGATTTCATGAATTTTTTTGAACATTGAAAGTCTATTGGTTGTTGTTCTGTATCATGATAGCGCCTTATCTCTGGATGGATTTTGTAATGTGTTTCAACACATAACTTTATATCTGGCCAACAATCTAAAGTTCTACAATCCTCTCGTGGGCATCCATCATCGAATACGATGTTTTTATGCCGGTTATATAGAAATGTTCTTACATTTTTTTTCATACACTGGTCTATGTCACAAGCAATATTTCATTTATGTATAACGCATCAACGATATTTTTGTCCTAGAATCCTTACATCACCGCGTTTTATGGTGATGTCATGCGTATCAAAGTATATGAGCAGAGGTAGTACATATTTGCGGCTTGCACCCAGCAAATCTCTGAACTGCGAAATCCTTATTTCTTTATTTTTTTTCAGGTACTCAATCAAATTCTCTTTGGCTTCAGCAACGTATTTATGATGAAATACAATAGATTCGCCAACGGAGATTAGACTACCGGAGTCTATCATATACCTGTGGGCTCTCTTTATGGTTTTTTCGTCACCGAGGTTTTGCTCTAAAACTGCATCATAACTCGGTGGTTTGTATGCAGCATCCAAATATAGTCCCTCGATTTTTCTGATTGCTGCATCCAGCTCTTTATCAAGGGTCACTTTGAAACCGAATAGGCTTATTTTATTGTCGTCACTGGTTTTTATACTTTTCTGCTCCGACATTTTATCAAGGGCGTAATTCATAAGGCTTTTGTCCATTGCTTTGCTGATATTCTTTAATAGCTCGAGTTTTGGGATACCGATATCAGTTGGATTGGTTTTGTGGTAGTTTGTTAAGACATCGAGTATCTTTGCATTCAGCTTTCCGAAGTTGCTCTGTAAATAGTAAAGCCCCCTTGTTTTGTCCAAGAGGATTGCTTTATTTTCGCTGATCATTTTATCGATTATCGCTTGGACTTCGCCAGGCGGTATATTCAGGTCATAAGCGATTTCGTCGATTTTTTGAGGTACTTCGAAGTTGGCGAGGAGATTCTCTTCGATCATTGTGACCGTATCTCCAGTCTCAACTTTTTGTAGATGTTCAATAAGCTTTTCATCAAAACCTTTGGCTTTGGTCGCTTTGGGTTCAATGACCGAGCCACCGCCGATTGTTGTCTGTGGTGAATAGGTCCTTATTACATACCGATCACCTACGTCACTCACTGCTGGTTTCTCAAGCCGGAACTGCGCCATCGCTTTATCACCGGGTTGGAGTATTTTTTTATCAAGAAGCACAATCCTGCCCAGGATCTCTTTGGTTCCCAGATGGATACGCAAACGAGTAAGGTTTTTTAAAGGCTTTTCCGCTAATTTGAGTAGATATAGAGAGACATTCAGGAAATTGGATGGTTCATAGTATCCGGGTTGCGTAAGAATATCGCCTCTTTTTATCTCATCTTTTTCTGCACCGACTATGTTTATCGCAGCGCGAAATCCCGTAGTCGCTTGCCCAACTTTCTCATTGTGCACCTGGATTCCTCTTACCTTTACTTTCTTATTATGGGGAAGAAGCTCAAGTGTATCGCCGACATCTATTTTCCCAGAAAAGACTGTACCCGCGACAACCGTCCCGAATCCTTTTATCGTGAAGCATCGGTCGATCGGCAACCTGAAGATACCACGGTCTTTTTTTGCCTGAGTTTGGGCAATGAGTTCATCGAGTATCTTCTTGAGGTTATCAATACCCTCGCCAGTCGTATTTGATACTGCTACTATCGGTGCGTTCTCAAGAAACGAACCGATCATCAGCTTCTTGATATCTTTGGTGACCAGGATTAACCAATCATCCTCGACCAGATCCTTCTTGGTTATGACGATAATACCCTTTTTTATTTCTAGAAGTTTAAGAACTTCAAGGTGTTCAATTGTTTGGGGCATAGGACCATCATCCGCAGCGATGACGAACATGACAAAATCAATGGTGCTGGCGCCGGCGACCATGTGACGCACAAATTTTTCATGGCCAGGCACGTCGATGATCGTTACATCGTTACCTAAGAAAGCAAACCCCAAGTCAGTGGTCATGCCTCTTTCTTTTTCTTCTTTTAATCGGTCTGGGTCATAGCCGGTCAAAGCTTTGATCAATGCGCTTTTACCGTGGTCAATATGGCCTGCAGTACCGACGACGATGTGGCGTTTACTCTCTATTCTATTCATGGTAATGGAATTAGGGCACGCCGATCTTTATCTTCCTTCTCTTTGAGGGGGAGGAATAGGGGCAATCAACGAGATAGGTTTATTACATTTGATATTAGAGATTTGAATTTGTTTATGTCTCACATCGAGTGTTCGACACGAGACGGAAATTAGGATTTCGCATTTAGAATTTACACTATCCCGTATCAGTGGTAACTGTCTATATTGTTTTAAAAACATCGTTGAATGCGTTGATGATATATTGTTCTTCTTTTCGTAGTACGGTGCGGAAGTCAAGGAGAATCACACCTTCTGATACTCTGCCATAGATAGGTATATCACACGTCCGCAATGCACGGGCAAGGTCCTGTGCCGCCATGATTTTCGGTTTTACCGCTACGACAAAGGTCGGGAGTTGTTCAGTACTGAGTGAGCCACCACCGATTTCAGACAGGTCTTTCTGTAGTGAAATCTCCAGTTGTTTACTGAATTGCTTCTTCAATTTCCGCGCGCACAAGGAGGCTTGACGTTTAATATCTTTAATAGGTCTCAAAAGGATGCTCATAACACCGTGGTTCTTGAGTAAGGTTTTCTCTTTGTGCAAGAACAGCTGCAAGGTTGCTTCCAGGGCTTCATTTGTCATTTTATCACACCGAAGTGCCCGGGTAAGCGGGTTTTTCTTTATATTATTGATAATTTTTTCTTTGCCAATAATAATACCGCACTGAGGACCACCAATGAGTTTGTCGCCACTGAAACAGATAATATCAGCGCCAGCTTTAACGCTATCCTGTACAGTAGGTTCTTTGGGTAAGTTGTATTTGGAAAGGTCGATCAATGCGCCGCTTCCCAGATCATCTATTACAGGCAAATTGTGTTTCTTACCGAGCTCAATGAGTTCGTTAAGTGAGACTTCTTTAGTAAAACCAATAATGCGATAATTTGATTGGTGGACACGCAGTAAGGCGCCGGTGTTTTCATTGATTGCTTCTTCATAGTTCTCAAGATGCGTGCGGTTCGTGGCGCCAACTTCGTGCAGTGTTGCCCCGCTTTGTTCCATAATTTCCGGAATTCTGAAGGCCCCTCCGATTTCAATAAGCTGACCTCGCGATACAATAACTTCCTTGCCCTTAGCCAGCGCATTAAGGATCAGGAGTGTAGCACCTGCATTGTTATTAACGATTATTCCAGCCTCAGCGCCGGTTATTAGACTCAATATCTGACTGATTTTTCTGTATCTATCTGCTCTTTTGCCTTCTTCATCAATCTGCAGCTGAGAGTATCCGACCGAAGCATCTCGGAGGTTATTAGCGATCCCGTGGCTGAATGGCGCGCGTCCAAGCCCGGTGTGGAGCACAATACCGAGTGCATTGACTGCGCGTCGGAAATATGGTCTTACCAGATCTTTAAACTCACACAGTATGCTATTCTTGAGAAAGTCCAAATCATAGTCTTCACCAGTAAGTATCCGCTTTCTAAATTCGTCAATTTTATATCGTATTATGGCAGTTACATAGTGTTGCTCTAATTGTTCAAGGAATTTCTGGAGCTCAGGCCATTGCAGTATTTTATCAACTGCAGGTATATTACGTAGGATGTTTTGTTTTTCTGTTTCTTTCACGGATAATTATAAATAAAAAGCCATGGAATGTCAAGCTTATAGAGTACTTTCTTTGTTATTGGCAGTAAGGATTTGCTCCAAGATCTCTCGTATCTTTATATGTACTTTCAAGAAACCCGGGGAACGACGGTCGCGTGGTCTTGGCAAATCAACCTTGATCTCGTAATCAATGCGACCAGGTCGATCACGCATAATAAGGATACGACTTGCCAGGAATATCGCTTCGTCGATATTATGTGTGACAAAAACCACGGTTTTTCTTTCCTTTTGCCAGACCCCTAAAAGTTCAGCTTGCAGACGATGTCTTGTCCTTTCATCAAGCGCCCCAAAGGGTTCGTCGAGCAATAACAGTTTAGGGTTGTGTGCTAGAGCCCTTGCTATGGCTACTCTTTGTTGCATGCCTCCTGATAGCTCATAAGGGAGCGCTTTTTCAAAACCCGCAAGACCTACAAGGTCGATGAACTTCCGTGCCTTCAGATAACGTGTTTTCTTTGGGATTTTTTTCATTTCTAGACTGAAACATACATTATCAATGACATTACGCCATGGAAAGAGCGAATACTGCTGGAATACAAGAGTCGTTTCACGGTTCAATCCTAAGACTGGTGTATTAGCAAGGGCAATGTCACCTACACTCGGTCGTTCAAGACCAGCGATGAGTCTAAGTAGGGTTGTTTTACCACACCCGGTAGGTCCGACAATACAGAGAAACTCACCATCTTGACAATCAAAAGACAGGTCAGAAAGAGCGATCACTTTTTCTTTTCGTTCACCGAGAAAGGTTTTCCCGATATTATTGATTCTGAGAAATGACATCATCGCTCCTTTGCCTGCCATACTGATGTTCGGTCAGCAAGTACTTTCACCCCATAACTCAGGAGGGCACCGACCGCGCCGATTAGAATCATACTGGCGATGAGGATATCCATCTCTGCGAGTTCATATGAGAATATGATAAGATATCCGATGCCAGCATCACTGCCAGGCAGCATTTCAGCGGCAATGATTACCATCCATGAAATGCCGAGACCCACTCTCAATCCAGTGAGGATAGATGGCAACGAAGATGGAAAAATCACTTTTTTGAACAGTTTTTTCTGATCTGCTCCGAGGAGTAAAGCGGATTCAATGTAGAGATGTTTTACGGATTTGACTCCATGTACAGTATTCAGAAAGATCGGAAAGAATCCACCGTAGAAAATGACGTACAGCATACCAAGCTGGATTTGACCAAAAATATTCGTGGTATAGTGTGCGCCAAACATATCTGCAATAGTATAGGTTTTGAAAATAGCCATAGCAAACGGGATCCAGGCAATCGGGCATAAAGGTCGTAATAACTCGATGACCGGGCTGAACAGCCTGTGGAAAAGGAGATATCTACCGACCAAAAGCCCCAATGGGATCCCAATAATTGCTGCGAGGATAAACCCGAGAACAACCCTTGAGGCACTTACACATATGTGACGTACAAAGCTCCCTGTATTGAGAAGGTCGGTGAACGGATGCACCAAACGGTTGACCACATCACCGACTCTCGGTAAAAGAGCGGGGTTATTTGCTTCTATAGCAAAGAATTCCCATGTTGCGAGAATAATGATTGGAATGACGAGACCGAGCAAGATGGATCTTAATATTCTAATACCACTTCTCCAGTTTTAATTCCTTAGTGGCTTTATTAAGTACACTAAAATCATAGAGAATATCTTCCATTTCTTCGCCGTCTTTATCTTTTAGCTTGCCTTTCAGTTTACCAAGACGGTTCATCTCACTGACCCATGTTTCCATGTTCTTTTTCCAGTAGTCGGTTGGGTTTGTTGTGAATCCTGATGTGGGCAATGATATCTTCTCGACTTCCAGTGTTGTGCCTATCCATTTAGAGGCAAGTTCAGCATGTCGTGCTGGATCTTCATTCGCATACTGTGTTCCGAGAATGATCAGTTTGATGAATTCTTTGATCACATCCTTTTTGGTTGCCATTGCTTCATCTGTAGCACCAATACAACAACACGGGTGATCTTTCCAAATACCAGGTGGTAGTTCATCGAGATCCGCCACACACTTGCCAATCCCTTTATTTTCCGCAATCGCACACCAGGGGTTATTTGAAACATAACCATCGATAATCTTATTCTGGAGCCCGGGAACTAAGTTCTTTTCTCCTTTTAAGAGTATCATCAAAATATCTTTTGCTCTATCTGATTTGTCACTTGTATAGGTTAAGCCTTCTTCTTCCAGCGCGCGTTCAAAAATAATTTTAGCGACTGCTACAGGGTTTTTAAATCCTATTCGAATCGGTTTTTTCTCCTTTTTGACCCATGTAACAAATTCATCCCATGATTCTACCGGATTATCAGGTTGAAGAACAAGCATATCACCTTTGGTGTGGAGCGGTGCGATGATTTTCATAGGTGAACCTTTATCAGTGAAAAACGCAACCGCTGCTACACCGCCAAAGCCGACTTCAAAATGTCCTTGTGCCATGAGGGTTGGCATTTTAGAACCGCCGCCTGACAGGTATAGTTCAATGTCAGCGATCTTATTACCTTTTTTCATGAGTTCGTAGTGTTTCCTGTACTCAACTTCTTGCAGCCATACTCCAGCATCTGCCTTTGTCTTTTCTGGCTCAAGAGCTGCTACATATAGGGCTGATTGGTGATCATGCCCTACATAGCCCACCTTGAGCACCCGCATCTCTCGTTCTCCACAGGAGATGAGGAGTATGAAGATGAAGCACCACACTCCAATCATTTTTTTCATTTTACCTCCTTACTCTTTCGATAAAAGAGCTTGCAAAAGCAATGTCCGTCTTTGGTTACTTCATCTTTGAGTTCAGAACAGGGGCATAAAAGATCTTTGTCTGGATCGAGCGGGTGACTCTGTTTGCACGGGCAATAGTATTTACCGAATTCATTAAAGTTCATAGTCATTAGACCAACGACTTTTTTAAGTCGTTGGTCGTCAGGATTTAGTATGACCTCCTGAGATTCAGCGATTTTTTCTATTCTATCGAGATTCCTGTTGTACTCATCTGTTCCAATAACATTATCCCATGAATTGCTCATTATTATACCTCCTGTATTGTACTTCGTATTTATTGTGATAATCTAGTGAATAACCGATAAATGAATTTTTGCAAATATCTGCATTATTGCCTCTAGGACATAAGGTTTCTTGATACATGAGATCAACTGGCTTCCTGAGTGAAGCCATTACTTCGTACCTCTGTCTTGTGATGTTAAGTAAGAATGTGTTATTTGGGTGTATTGATGGGTCGTAAAAAATGTGGGGGTTTCAATGCTGCAGTCTCGACCGAGCCTGCGATTCTTAACCCTCATTTCTTTTCTCCCGGTATAAACACACTGAAACAATACATTAAAATGATTATATATATATATAGATGTCTGTCAAGTATTTTTTATAGAGTGCAGACTGTTATTCAATACCTATTTCTGTGTAATATCAATAAGGGTTTGACCGGCAAAAGTTTCTTCTATGCATTCTGCAAGTTTTGCCCAGAGCTTCCGCGTCGGACAGGTTCTTATTAAGGTACATATTTTCGGATTATCAAGGCAGTCAACCGGAGCAAATGGTCCTTCCAGTATCTTATAGATATCAGTGATTTTTATTTTCCTCGGGTCTTTGGTCAGGAAATAACCACCTTTTGATCCTCTGGTTGCGCCGATCAAGCCTGCGGTACGCAATGTAATAACGATTTGCTCAAGGTATTTTTTGGAGATTTTTTCACAATCTGCGATGTTCTTGAGCAAAACTGGTCCTTTTTCATAACTTATGGCTAAATCAACGAGAAGCCTTAATCCGTAGCGGAATCGCGATGATACTTTCATCATACTCCTTCCTTCTAAGTCTCAAACGACATGTATTCAATTCCCCAAATATATTGTTACTGTATCGACAGGTCCGTGAAGATCAGGGTGCCAGGCAGTATCAGGCCAAGTTGGATTGTCCAAACTATCTATGAACATAGTCACATAGGTTGTCCCTTGGATTTTGGTAGTGCCGTAACATACGCTGTCTATTTCAAAGTAACCAGGCAGCGTATCTTTGCTTTGAGTGATCACGTTTCGATCACGCAGTACCTTGACATCATATGGGTCGATGTCTCTTATCTTTATCGTTATATCATTAATCCCGGTAGAATCGCTTGTTCTATAAACCCAACCATACATATGAGATAAGAGGGGTTCCTCATCATCTGTACAATTGATCCAGACAAATACGAAGAAGATCAGTAGTATTATGATTTTTTTCATATCAATTATCCCTATTTATTATATACATTACCCTTGTAATGTCAAGATATATATATATAATAGAAATATGAAGGTGCTCATTCTGGCTGTACCAATCGGTGCAGGACATCTTAAGGCAGCAAAGGCAATTGAACAAGGCCTGCGTAAGATTGATCCGCATATAGATATTAGGTTTGAAAATTGCTTTGAATGGGTCCAGCCTATATATGGCTATTTATACAAGAAGATTTACGATTTCGGTCAGAAGAAGGCTCGGCGATTACTCAAATTTTTTTATGGCGGGTTGGGTGTGAGTACTGGTGCATCGCCGTCTCTTTATCGCATGCATAAGGTTCTGGCTCATCGCTTCAGGTTCTTGCTCGATGAATATAAGCCAGATTACATACTGTGCACACATTTTTCTCCAGGGTATTTTGCTGCCCTTTACAAGAATGACCATCATTACAAAATAGGGATTGTGGTGACAGACTATTATGTGCACCCACATTGGGTTAATAAGGAGATAGATGATTATTTCGTACCTCACGAGTTCTTGACTGATCAGATCATGGCTTATGGCGTTAAGCGAGAGCAGATTTTTCCCTTTGGTATACCAGTCGCCCTTGAATTGGAGCAAGATATGGATAAGGAAACTGCGCGCAAGCGCTTTGGTTTATCAAAAAACAGGGTTTCTGCTACGGTAATGGGAAGCAGGGTTTTTAGCGGTGAATGGTTAGAACTAGTAAAGAAGATAGTCGATTTTGACTATGACCTTTTGGTCTTGTGTGGTGACAATAAGGAAGTTATGTCCAAAATCATAGGATTAAAAGGGAAATCAAAACTGAGTACATACGGCATGGTCGAGCGTATCCATGAGTTGATCGGGACTACCGACATACTCATTACCAAAGCTGGTGGTATAACCTCAACTGAAGCATCAAAGGTTGGACCATGCCTTTTATTCGCAAATTCCATCGTTGGGTTGGAGAATATGAATGAGGATTTTTTCATAACCCACAATGCAGCAATCCGGCTTACCCTTGAGAACGCAAGTTCAGTAATAGCTGATCTTTTATCCCATCCTGAGAAAATGACAGAAATGCGAAAAAACCTAAAGGACATCGGGAAAAGAGAGACAGCACTCAATATTGCAAAGACGATTCTCCATGGAACTTGAAGAGTTTGAAAAAGTCGTTGAGCATGCAATAGCGACTTTACCAGATTTTATCCGCAGCAAACTCCAGAATATCGACATTGTAATTGAGGAACAGCCGATTGTCCATAAATCACTGTTAGGCCTTTACCAGGGAGTGCCTTTGAAAAAGCGGGGCGTTTGGTACGGCAATGTGATGCCGGACAAGATTACCTTATTCAAGAAGAACATAGAGCGGATAAGCAGTAATGAAGAGGAACTAAGACACTGGATTCACCGTGTCATAATTCACGAAATCGGACATTATTTCGGGTTTGACGAGAAAGGATTACAGGATAGTGGATACTGATCGGGCAAAGGGCATAGCGTAATGGGCAAAGAGTAAAAAGATAAGAGAACCGGAGATGCAAGGGTAAGTACTAGGGCGCTGTAGTTGTCTGATTTATCAGACAAGCCCGATGAATCGGGCGACTACAATGGAATTTAAGAAAGAAAAATACAAGTGCCAAGCTCTCCCGCTTTGCGGGATCCACGATTTTCCTATATATTATAATTCAAAATGATAAATCGGGACAAGATCCAAGAGCCAAAGGAATAGGGTGGGACAAATAATGAACTTTCCATCAAGAAATCGGATTATTATTATAGGAGGTAAGATGAAGAAATTTCCAATATTTCTTGTTATACTGGTTTTGTTGAGTTGTACACCGACATATGTTGAGAGTATTGTTACATCTGAGGGCGCCATATTAGAGATGGACGGAGCTCGATTTAAAATACCTGAGAACAGTGTTTGGGATTCCATACAGATCAGGATTGAGAAAAAGAGCGTAGCGAAAAAGAACTATGAACAAGGATATCGTCTTAAGGGTGAGTCCTTTGTCATAAGCCCAGAGACATTGTTCTTTGAGAAACCTTTGTGGTTTTCTTTGTCAGTTAAGGACTCAAACGCTGCATTAGCTGCTAAGATAGGTAGTGGTTTTGTACCTTTAGCAAGCTCGGTCGTAGAGGGTGAATCTTTGCGCGCGCAGCTATGGCACGGCGGTGAATACTACCTTATAAGTAAACCGGCAGCATACGGCATAAGAGACCATTCAGAGACTAAAGAGGGGTTGCTCATTGTCAGTGATTTATATGTGAGTGACTATATTAAGAATTTCAAAAAGGTATTAAGGCAAGGCGGTTATGATTTTCCGATATGGACATTTGTCTATCCGAACGAGAATTCGATTGAAGAGAATGCCCTTTTTCTCACAGATGAACTTAAGAAATTACATGAACTATATGATGAATTTCGTTTAGATATCGTGAGTTTTGGCATTGGTGGATTGATCACACATCGTTATATTGTAGATACAATGACATATCAAAGAGACATTTCTCCTGCGGTTATTGCTGTTGGTACACCATTTTTTGGTTCGAGCTTTGCGAATATTGATAGTATTAAGAAAGCAAAAAGTCCTTATCGTTACTTTTTTGTTGATGGTATGGGAGAAAATGCAAAAGATTTAGAACCTGAATCAGATTTTATCACCTGGTTAAAAAAACATAAACGTTTACGTGGCGGTTGGTTAAAAGATCCTAAGGAAGATAAAAACCCTGTTTCTATTAGAGGAAAATTTGGGTTTCCTGGAGATTTAACCGAAGAAAAAGATGGTGATGGGTTGATATCTTTATTTTCTACAAAGCTGACACCAATTGAGCCAGATCCATTCACTTTGAGTCATTTTGATCTATTAGAAGACACTGATGTTCATGAAGTAACTAGTGAATTTGTTCAACTGTATCGTAGTTTTGCGTGGATGGATTTTTTTCTTAAGGTTTGGGAAGAAAATGAACCTTTTTCAAAAATCAGCGAGCTCTGGGAAAGAGAAATAAGATTACATTATCGAAATATGATCGATTTCGAAATACTGCTTGAATGGAATGACAATATGCTGAAGTCTGTACCTGAAGATGCAATCCTTATTACAAATGGCGACAATGATACTTATCCTGCATGGTATCTACAGGAAAAAGGAGTAAGAAATGATGTTTTGGTAGTAAATCGTAACCTTTTTAATTTGAAAGAATATGTGCAATTCATGCAGAAGAATGGTTTGCCATTAGAAATCACACAGGAAGAATTAGATAAGGTTAAACATAGTTATAATAAAGAGACACGCGAAGTAATTTCAATATCAGATCAGTTAATGAAACTACTCCTGAAACAAAATAAAAGAGCCGTAGTTTTTTCAACCACAGTGTATAAGCCAGAACGTTATGGTTATCCTCTTATGCTGTCTGGCGTAGTCTACGAGATTGATGAAGGGAATATTGAGATTAACGGAAAATATGTTGATGTTACAAAGACAACGGAATTGTTCCACAAGGTATTCAGTTACGAAAAATTCTTTTCAGTTCCTTTTGATTCTCTGACTGAAGATATACAATATATATACTCTAATCATGCTGCTTCTTTACATACATTATCACTTGCATTAGAGAAACAAGAGTACTATGAAGAAGCTCTGGAAGAAATTCAATTCGCACAGCAATTTACAAGAGAAAATATGAGATATTTTTTCTACTACAACGAGGCATTAATGTATTTGAAAATGGATAAAAAAGATAAGGCTGATAGTGTATTTAGAAAATGTCTTGAAATGCCAAATCTAGATTTAAAAATGAAAAAGCAAATATCCAATTATTATTATGGGATGGATATGAAAGAAGAAGCAATACGGATATTGGCTGAGTGTTTGAAGGAAAACCCCAGAGATAAAGAGATCCTTGAGCTTATCCAACAATACCAGGAGGGCTTATAGACTATACTTCGCTCGAACCGTTCGCGCTATATATATTATTCAAAGGTGGCGATGAAAAGGCATTTGAGGTATTGTACAAGAGATTCAGTTCAGGATTGTTCAATTATTGCGTACGGTTGCTCGGTGACTGGCACTATGCTGAGGATATTTTGGTTGAAACATTTACAAAACTGGCAAACTCAAACCTGAATGATAAAGGCAGTCTTAAAGCGTGGTTATATCGTGTGGCAACAAATGGCTGCTACCGGGTTTTCAGAAAAAAGAGGGGAGAGGTTTGTTTATCAGAAGAAGAGTGTAAGGCAGGTATTCCAGACCATGGTCCACGTCTTCTTAAGGAAGTAAGGGTTCAGAAGATGCTCAATGAACTGCCTGAAAAGCAAAGGGTCGTTGTTTTGTTGAAATTCTATGAAGACATGACTTATCGAGAAATTGCGGATGTTTTATGTTGTCCTCTTGGTACGGTTAAATCAAGGATGCATGAGGGGATAAAAAAGTTGAGAAGACTTATGAAATGCAAGGTCAAAAGTAAAAGTGAGATTATATGAGACCCCCACCCTTACCCTCCTCCTTGAAGGGGGAGGATATAGGAGGGGTGAAAGGAGGTTTGATGTCTACTCGACATTGCAAGGAGATAAAAAAATATTTTGATGATTATATTCTGGGGGAACTCGCACCAGATACTGAAATGCAGATGAATGAACATATGAGCGAATGCAAGGAGTGCGCAGAGGAATTAGCCAAAAGGGAAGCGGTATTTGATATCGTAAGGAGTTCGGCAATATTCGATCCATCTGCTGAAACATTCAGGCGTATTAAGAGACGAATATTTGTGCAAAGGAAGCAATCCAGATTATTCAGGATTTTTCCAAAGAGCGTTGTCTATGCCGCAACGGCTTTTTTACTTGGAGTTGTGCTTATGAGATCTTTCGATGTTCTGTTTCTAAAGCCTGAACAGAGTCCCAGGGTTGAAACGAAATACGAAACTCACCGTCGAGAACCGTTTGTCGATACAGTTGAATTCTATCACGCGCCGGCTAAGAACCTGGCAAGAATATAGGAGGAAAAAGACAGTAGGGCGTAAGGAGTAGGGAGACATGATACTCTGAAGACACATTTCATTGCAGACATGCTTCGCTGGAGACAAGAAGGAAATGGCTCTTGCGAGCGGGAAAAGAGCGTAGGGAGTAGGGCGTAAGGCGTAGGGTGCTGTAGTTGTCTCTGCCTGAGGCGGACAAGTGATTTATCAGACAAGCCCGATGAATCGGGCGACTACAAAAGCGTAGGGAGTAAGGCGCTTAATTACTTAATAACTTAGTTACCTAATAAATGATGCTAGGCATAGAAGTGATACTTCGTATGGAAATGATCCACGCACTTTATCAAAAGTGCGGGGATCCCTTCCAGTCCGACATGTTTTGTGGCGGACTTCTTTCCATGCTCTGCATCACTTCCAATCCCCTTGGGATTCAAACATGTAGTTTTCAAAGGTCTTCCAATTCCTTTTTCGCTGAGTCAGCGAGGATTTTGCTGATGGAGGGGTTTCTTAAAATGGCTTGAAGTTTCTCGCCGATATCATAATTTCTCTCTTTGACTTTAACTAAGAATTTCTTTACCACTGTATAACTCGGTTCAGTCTTTTTAAACTCATTCTGGATTTGTTTAATGTTTTCTATAATGAGTTCTTTCAAATCACTGTTTATGCTGTCATCGACTTCTATGCTATCTATGAGCAAATTGAATTGAGTAAATACATTGCCCGGTGGCGATGTCCTTTTGAAAGCTGGAAACATGATGTCAAATTCGTACTCGTCTTCTACAAGGTCAATACCCCTATGTGTGATTCGCGCTCCGACAAAAAGGCTGCCTTCAAGAGGTTTTTGCAGTTCTATGAGACATTTGTCTTCAAGGTATATTATATTGTAATTTAGATCTCTGAGGCTAATGCCCAATTGCTCTTTGAATTCCTTTGGCGTTGTTCTATTATACGGATGTTCAACAAATCGTTCGTAGAGTATTTCCAGAATTTTACGTCTTACTTCAATCCTATCCATTTATCTTGTTTCTTGAAACATCACAATCCTTCTATACCTTTATTGTTTTCTTGTATGCAGTGAATTCACGGTTTGAACGGCGCTGCAAAAACATCCTTTGTGCATTTTCATCTTTAATATGTGCTAAGATGCTGGTTTGGATATCCTGAGCAAGCCCGTAGAATTCCATCGTTCCCTCAGGATTACCAAGGTGATAGTACACCTGGCTGAGATCAAAATATACTTCGAATTTGGTCGGTATACTGCCCTCGGCTTGCTCAATGTGTTGTTTGATTTCAAGAAGCAACTGTTTAGCTTCTTCAAGGAAGGTCACGGCAAGTTTTTTGGTCTTAAGCGCCTGAGTGATCCTTATTTTTGCTTGTTGCTGTTTTACATCGCTAATGATTTCCTGGGTATTTATTTCTCGCGCCCTTTCTATGATATCTTCGCATATTTCCCAGGATTTCTCAAACTGATTTTGTAGGCGATGCAGGTCAGCAGTGTTCAACATTACATGTAGAGCCATGACTTTGCTACCCAGGGCTTCAAAACTTGAACGGGCTTTGGTAAAGTGTTTGTTTGCTTCAGAGAAATTATCCTTCTCACGCTGCACCATACCCAGACACCAATTACCATAGCCATTACCGAGCCGATTATTGATCTGGGCGTTTATTTTAAGGTAGTTATTGAGCTCATGCTCAGCGCGCTCAAAATTTCCGAGCAAATAATGAGAATTGCCGATATTATAAGTGGCAATCGCCCGACCCAATATGTTTCCTGTTTTCGTATCTATTTCTAGTGCTTTTGCAAGATAGCGAAGAGCGTTGGGATAGTCACCCAGGTTATCATAATGACCGCAGATATTGTTGTATATCACACTTTGCCCAGAGATGTCTTCGAGTATTTCGTATATTTTCAGCGCTTT
>JAUWGT010000160.1 GCA_030606265.1 Candidatus Stahliibacteriota bacterium
TTGGGAGGTTTGATAATAAGATCAGGTGTTATACCACCTCCGCCATAGACTACCCGCTTTAACGGACCCAGTGTTGTAAATGCCTTCTTTTCGACTTCTGATGAATCCTGCACTTCAGAATCTGCTGACTCATCATTGTTATAACCTTGCTCGCTTGCCGGCTTATCAATACTACGACCTGACGGCGTGTACCAACGAGCTGTTGTTACGCGCAACGCTGTACTATCTTCAAAAGGTCCAACAATATGTTGAACTGACCCTTTACCAAACGTCATCGTTCCGATAATCAGACTTCTCTCCCAATCCTGTAAAGCACCGGCGACAATCTCTGAGGCTGAAGCTGAACCACCATCAACCAGGGTTATTACCGGGAAATCACCATATGAATAGGATTTCCTGGAACGCAGAACACGCTCACCTTCGAATCTTCCTTTGGTCGTCACGATATCCTTGTCTTTTGAAAGAAACAGCTCGCTGATCGCAATCCCCTCATTTAGAAGTCCACCTGAATTGAATCTTAGGTCGAAAATGATCCTCTTAGCTCCAGCTGAAAAGAGCGAATCCAGTGCCAATTTCAGCTCAATATCAGCAGAGCGGGAAAAACTAGCAAGTTGTACATAACCAATAGCGTGATCTAACATCCCAAAGTAAGGAACTGCATCCAGTGTTATTATCGCCCTTGTGATTTCAACATCAAACGGATCCTCGATCATCGTTCGTTCAATCGTCAAAACAACCACTGAACCAGGCTTCCCTCGAATCTCCCGAACAACAACATCAACGCCCTTTCCTTCAGTAGATACACCATTAACCGCAACAATCGCATCACCCGGTAACAACCCAGCACGGTAGGCGGGTGTACCTCCAAGCGGAGAAATAACAGTGATCTTATCACGACGTTTACCAATAGTAGCACCGATACCGCCAAATTCGCCTTTTGTCGAGATCATTAAAGCTTCGTACTCCTGTTTTGATAAGAAATCAGTATGCGGGTCCTCGAGTACCGCGATCATCCCATCGATAGCGCCTTTGATCAAACTATCTGTAGGGATGTTGTCAACGTAGTTATTCTCGATCTCCTTGAGTATCTTGTTGAAGATACGCAGCTGTGTATAAGTATCCGCCTTTGCCCACAGATTATTGCCGATGAATACACCGCAAATCAAGGATAAACCTATTAACAAAATCAGTAGTTTCTTCATAATTTGTACCCCTTTCCAATCAAGAAAGCCTTTGTATTATCAACTATCTCACATTTCAAATCATCTACAGGTTTCTCACCATTGAGAATCTTAATTCTTTTCTTGGCCCGGTGTGCAACCTTTAAATATCCTCTACGTACTTTTTGATGATATGTTTTACCAACCGTTTCCATACGATCATCAAAGACACCCCGTGCACGACCTTCCGCTATGTCAAGATCAAAAAGAAATGTCAAATCCGGCTTAATACCGGCGGTCGCAAAACGATTAAAAACAGAGATCAATCGTGGTGGCAGATCACGTCCATACACCTGATATGCATAGGTTGAATCACTAAATCGATCAGCTACAACGACCTTTTTTTGCTGGAGTGCCGGAATAATTTTCTCGTAAGTAAGTTGGCTACGCGCTGCAAGGAACAACAACACCTCACATTTATGATGCATTACTTTATTTTCTGCATTCAAAAGGATACTTCTGATTGCTTCTCCAATCTTTGTACTACCAGGTTCGTGGATAAAGATATGTGGTATTTTCCTTGCGATGAGCCAATCAACCAAAAATTTTGCCTGCGTTGTCTTACCAGAACCTTCGACTCCTTCGAAGGTTATCAAAACCCCGCGCCGAACGCCGTGCATGGAAACTACTTACGTCTTTGCTTTGTCTTCATCCCATACTTTTTTATGAAATTCTCAGTTTTCTCACGGCAAATATAGTCGGGATACTGAACCGGCGGCGACTTGAAGAAATAGCTGGAAGGTTCGATTATCGCACCGCTTAGCTTTTTATCGAGGGCTAATTTCGCGCATCTTATTCCATCAATTACAACGCCTGCAGAATTAGGTGAATCCCAAACTTCCAGCTTTAATTCGATATTGAGCGGCACATCGCCAAAAGTTCTACCTTCTAATCGCAGATATGCCCATTTTCTGTCTTTTAGCCAGGCGACATAGTCTGATGGACCGATATGTATGTTGTCGGCGCCAATATCATACTTTAATAAAGAGGTTACTGCCCGGGTCTTAGAGACCTTTTTGGAAACTAACCGCGACCGCTCTAACATATTCAAAAAATCAGTATTGCCACCAACATTCAGCTGTGATGTTCTTTCAATTTTGACACCACGATCATTGAAAAGATTGACAAGAACACGGTGGAGGATAGTCGCCCCAACCTGAGATTTAATATCATCACCCAGAACTGGTAAACCCTTCTCAATAAACCGTTTCTGCCAGTACTTTTCGCTCGCTATAAAAACCGGTATGCAGTTGACAAAAGCACAACCCGCAGTCAAAATCTGTTCAACATACCATTTAGTAGCCTCTTCACTGCCAACCGGTAAAAAACTTATGACAACATCTGTTTTTGTCCGTTTCAAAAGACCGATAATATCTGCGGTTGGACCCGGTGCCTTCTTTATGATCTGGGACAAATAATATCCCAAACCATCGTGCGTCATGCCGCGGACAACCGGAACATTGAGTTTCGGAACACTGCAGAACTTATATGTGTTGTTGGGTTTACTATAGATGGCTTCAGCTAAATCCTTGCCCACCTTGTTTCTATCGATATCTATACCAAAGCTAAACTCAATATCACTGATATGATAGCCACCAAGTCGTGCATGCATAATACCCGGTATGATCGTATTTTCTTTTGCTTTTCTGTAATAGTAGACACCTTGCACTAAACTGGATGAGCAGTTACCTATACCAATAATAGCAACTCTTATCTTAGCCATCAAACCTCCTTATATTCTATTGTACATTTTTTTATGGAAAAGTCAACTGCTATATCATATCTATTGGATCTTTACTATTTTCTCAATCCGGCTTTGCTCATTATGTTCAAATTTTACGAAATATACACCGCTCGGTACGTAACGACCCTGACTGTCCGTACCCGACCAGATGATTGGAGACGTTAGATAGTTGATACTAGATAATAGATCAAAATCTCTTACTAAACGACCGGTCACATCGTAGATTTTTAGGGACATATCTTCCGCATTACATCCTCCATTCTCTATCGTCCATCTAATATCCAATCTTTCTTTGAATGGATTTGGATAAACTTCTAAACCAAAATGAGTAATGTCGTCCATACTCATATTCTCGTGCGTAGCTGTGTAATACCCAGACTTGTACCACCCTGAATTATGCGGGTCATAATGGAACCGAGGCCAATCAAATAGACTGCCATCAAGGTCAAATACGTGGAACTTGAAGTCATAGCAACTGACCATAAGTTCTAGCCTACCATCTGCATCTATGTCATATGCAGCTGGTGTCGAATTTATCCGGCTGCCCAGCTTAATAGGAAATCCGGGAATCCAATGACCTATCCCATCATATGCGTGTACTTGCCATTCAGTGCTGCCGCACATTGCTTCAAAGACATCATCACCATTTGCATCAACGATTATTGGCGGATAAGCATCGTGCCCCCGTGTAGGAAAGCCCGGCAGGTAGTTACCAGCAGAATCAAAGACAGCGATACCAAAATCAAGTCCATCATTGTAACCAAAGATGACCTCAACTGTTCCATCATTATCCATATCTCCAAATGCTGGACAGAGCTCAATATAGCCAGCCAATAGCGACTTCTGCCAAAGGATGTTTCCCGTGTGGTCAACGAGGTTTAGCTTATTAGAAGGATTACCCGTGTAAAAACATATTTCAAGATTCTCGTCCCCGACAATATCACCAAGCACCACGGAATATTCCTGATCAGGTTCAACCTGAACTGGAAAGGGTGGGGAGTAATTACCGTATCTATCCCATACGTATAGCCGTGTCGATTCACTACCACCGCAACATACGATTTCAAGATTGCCATCACAATTCAAGTCGCCTATTGCTGGAGTGCCTCGTAGAATGCCGCTCAACGAATCCAGTAAGCCACTAGTGTCTTCATACACTGAATGACCATTATGGTGAAATGCATAGATATTAGCCGGTGAAAAAGTTACTGCAAACACTTCCAAGTCGCCGTCTTCATCTATGTCTGCAAGCACTGGCGAAGAAACCAAACCACCACCACCTATGGATTTTGGCCACCCTGGGAGCACAACAGCCCGGTCATAAAAAGGGTTGTACCTAATGATATATAGATTATCACTGTTTCTCGGAACGCCAAAGGCAATCTCGTAATGACCATCGCCATCTACGTCACCAATTGCAGGTGACGACCATATCTTCCCAGCATATGCATTAAAGAGTCGACCATCAGAACCACTTACTGGTGAACCATCATAGTGCCAGGCATAGACATAGCCATCGTCGGCACAAACCACGATCTCCAATCCGGGATAAAAAGGATCGATGTCGCCAAAATTAGGTGATGAATAAGCCCCTGCATATACGGTTTGCGGCCAGCCAGGGGCATACATATTGTTTGTTTTACCGCATACCGTATCTGAAGGTAGACCGATATTCATCGATGAATCATACGCCACCACATAATAATAATAACTAATACCCGGCTGCACTGTATAATCCTGGTAATAACTCACCACACCCAAATAACTACTCAATAAACTATAAGGACCACCCATGGATAAACCACGGTATACTCGATAACCAGATGCACTTTCATCGGGCAACCACTCTAATGAA
>JAUWGT010000130.1 GCA_030606265.1 Candidatus Stahliibacteriota bacterium
GATTCTATTATTGATAATATTTGCTCAAGATTTCAACAATATTTTAAAGGAGAGCCTATGGGTTTTCCTTTGAATAATATTGCTCTGGAAAGACTTTATGATTTTCAAAAGAAAGTCCTATTACTCGAGAGACAGATTCCATATGGTCAGGTGAGTACTTATGGAAAGCTGGCTCATAAGTTGGGGCATCCTGGCGCAGCGCGTGCTGTAGGTACGGCGTTAGCCAGAAATCCGTTTCCTATTATTATTCCGTGCCATCGGACAATCAGATCAGATGGTTCTCTCGGAGGCTTTGGTGGAGGGTTAAAATTGAAGAGACAACTCCTGGAGCTCGAGGGCGTGAGGTTTGATAAGAAGGGTAGGGTCGTAATGGATAAAGTTTGGTAGCGTGTGAGATTGCTTTTCCTCATACTTTATTAAAAGGGTGAGGAACGCCAAGACAATATGTAATCACCACGCAGGTGGTATCTATGTTTTTTTATTCGTCTTTGATCGTGAATTCCCAGGCACAATAAAAATCTTCAGGGTGGGGGTCGGGTGGACATGCAATGCAGCGCGTTTTAATGCGTGGGTCGATCGTTTTTGCGAAATATTCATATTCAATCACACCAACTGGTTTGCATGGAAAATCAGGCAGCCCTTTTCTTTTCCGTGCTGACTGGACACGGCAATTAACCATACGAAATATGCACCGTTTGTCTGTTACTTCGGATAGTTCTTGGATATTAATAAAGGCGTAAAGCCGGAATGCCAGGGCTTGAATCAGTGCCGGGATACCTCCGCCAGATAACATATGGAGTCTTTTCATTATACGTCTTGCTTCAATTTGAGTAAATTGCTTCCAGGCGTTTGCGTCAAGTTCAATAGCCGTGGCCATGTCACATTTGTGTTCAACTTGTTGAAACCATAAGCCGTCATGGGCAAGCCAGTTTTTTGCAGCATCTTGTAATAATTCAAGTAATTGTTCTTTGCTTAGATCCTTTGGTTCAAGCATTAGACCTCCTTATAGACCCTCACCCTAACCCTCTCCCTGAAAGGGAGAGGGGATATGTACAACGCGTTCCTCAAAGAATTTCATAATAATTGCGGTTATCGTGTTCAGTTAGTTTTACTTTTTTAGCTCGATGTAGTTGATCCAGATATTTCAATACTTCATTCCTATGAAGACTTGTTAGACTACAGATATCATCAAGCGTTACTGGTCTCCTCTTTACTACCTCTAGAATTGTTCTTTCTGTATCAAGGAGATAGACCGACCCTCTTTTTGCCTTGAAACTTGCGATTATTTCTGCATTATCGCCAAATATTTTTTCTATTCTTTGCAGTTCTTCTATTGAAAGAGGGAGAGCATATTTCTCACTTGGTGGTCTTACTACAGTATTTAGATGTATTCTATCCGGAGCGATTTTTTCTACTACCATTCTTAGTTTGTCTAGATTCATTTGTTCATCATTCAAACCCTTGATCAACATGATTTCAAGCCAGATTCGCCCTTTGTAGAGTTGCCGAAAATCAACCAAGCCGCGTATCACTTTTTCAATATTAAGATCTGGAATGGGTCTATTTATTTTATTGAAGATTTCCTGTGTTGTTCCACATAGAGTTGGTAGTACTACGTCTGCATTGGACAATTCTTCCTGTACGTCAGGCATAAAGAGTAGTGAGCTGTTTGTCAAGACAGCGACCGGTATTTCAGTTATTTTCTTCAGTTCAGTTATTAGATAACCGATTTTTGAATGTAAGGTTGGTTCTCCTGAACCAGAAAAGGTCAAGTAATCAATACGGTCATTGTTTTTTAATATTTCTTCTACTCCTTTCAGTATTTCCTCAGTGGGCAGGTATTCTTTTCGTTTAATTGTTTTGTTTGTTGTTTTACCTAACTGGCAATATATACAGTCAAAACTGCAGTTCTTAAAAGGAATAAGATCAATACCAAGCGAGAACCTGAGTCGTCTTGATGGCACTGGTCCATAGGTGTACTTAGTTTCCATATTTGCTTTCTACTAGAACTATAGACCCGCAAGCAATGTCTATGTCCCTGGCAATAACCGGACATTTTATCTTTAGAAGAAAGAAAATCGAACGCTTTTGGTCAGACAGCGTTTCATAATTACCTTGACCTTTGCTGATTATCATATCTGCAGCATTGAAAATCCGTTTGAATTCTTCAGAGCACAATTCTAAGATAGTACCGGGTGCATCACAGCCAGAGGACATTATGTGCGCGACTTCATCAATACCAGAGTCTAGTGCATCTTCAATTGTTGCGTCATTTATGATCGGTTTGCTGCGTACTGCATACTCTACAGGTTTACCAAGCTGTTCAATGAGCAGCCTGTCAAACACTGTTTCTCCTGCATTGTCAGCGATAAAGAGGATATTAGAAGCGGTTTTGAGAACACTTGTGAATTTATCGTATTCACAGACATCAAAATCCTTATCAATAAGATTTTCCAAATCTTTTGCAATATCGAAGTTAGGATTCGCGCCAAAATCGATTGCATTGCCAAAACAAGAGAATTTCAAAGCAGTATAAAGAGGGTCTTCTGATGTGACTATCTGCTTTTTGAATTCATCATAGCGGGACATAAGTTGCGTTGTACACTGTTGTTTTATTTCTTTGAAAGGGTCAGCGATATCAGCGGTTTGGTATATTGCTTTATAGATAATCATACCCATTTCAGGCGGTGTTGTAGTCATTGATATATTCGGAAGTAAAGATGCAATATGATCAAAGATTTCCTTAATCTTGTGCTCGTCAAGTTTGGCAATTCTTGCCGCGCTGAGGGCTTGTTTAAAAAAACAGGGGATACATTCTATGTAGGTCTTCGTTTTATTTGGTTCCTTTTATTAAGGATTACGATGCTTGCTTTCAGGTTTTCTGCGTGGTTAGAGTTAACCAGTGTATAGGAAAGGATGCAGAGTTTATCACCCACTTTGCCTTTAAGCGATGCTGGGCCGTAAAGGACCATCTTGCCTGAGCCAGCTTTTTCTTTAATTACATATGTCTCCAGGCGTTCGCCGTTATTGTAATTGAGAACCTGAACTTTTTCCCCAGGAATAAGATTCGCAGCCATCATAATCCGGGCATCAATGCCCATACTTCCTTTGTAGAACAATTGAGTATGCGTGATCCTTGCTTCAGTAATTTTCGATTTCAGAACTTCGATCAATGTAGCCGGGTATTTCTCCAGGGCGTCTTTAATTAGCGCACGGTGGCTCTTGAAAATTATCTGCGGTAAGTTCTTAACCGGCACAAATCTCGCGTCAGTGGTGTCTGAACCGGGTTTTAGTTTACCACTGGTGTATTTGAGATTATATCCGATCAATACAATATTTCCGTAAACCCTTGTCATTTCTGTATAGACGCCGATGAGATTCTTAACTGCTCCATTGATATTAGTTTCTTCTTTCAATTCTCTGACTACTGCCTGTTCAGGATCTTCATGTTGTTCCATAAACCCGGTAGGTAGTGCCCATTTGCCTTTACCAGGTGCTACTCCTCTTTTAATGAGGAGTATATCGCCGTTTTCATTACGCACAAATGCGGCAATACTTGGTAAGGGATTGTTATAATGAGTCCAACCGCAGGTTTTGCACGTCAAACGCAAATTTCCCTCTTTTTTTCGAAGTACTAAGGAACTCTTGCAGATAGGACAAAACTTATATTTTTTCATCGATTTCATGCCTTTTTTTATTGAGTTTTTTAACTAAATTTGCAGGATCAACATTGTTCTGTTGAGCAAGTTCTTCAATAGTACCCCAAAATGCTTGGCCGCACACTTGGCACGGCAGGCCTATTTCAATGAAAGTCTTAGAGAGTGATGGATACCTTATTAACAAATCTTCAACTGAAGTATCTCTCTTTATTTCCATAGATATATTATATCCTGAAAAAGAAGAAAATCAACTGTTTAGATAGAAACTTGGACACATCTTTATCCTTTGATCTTTACAGTTTCAATAAAACATGCCGGAATTTCGCAGATTTTGTAGTGGCAGACCTTGGTCTGCTCAAACTGATAATCGTCGAGCAAGCTCGACCACTACTCCTCACTTTTATCGTTCGACTGAGCTCACGTCGAAGTCCTCTCCTCAGAGAGGAGAGGAAAGTGACCAATTAATACAACCTCTCCCTACGCTGTAGTTGTCCAATTCACCCACGCCCCTTATGAAGGAGCGGGGTTCATTGGACTGCCCGATAAATCGGGCGACTACAATTGATTGAATCATTCTTAAAGAAGGGAGAGGGATAGGCCTGTCCTGAGTGAAATCGAAGGGGGTGAGGGTTTCTAAAAATGATGACACTTGAACTTATGACGTTTGTTGTCCTTATCCGACTTCCCTTATGCCTGTTCCTTAAAACGAAGTTCTACGGGGTCATTGCCCGACGAGCCTATCCTCTGACTTGCTGTAGTCCTGCTTGCCCTGTTAGTACTGAGTGTAATCGAAGTGAGTTATATGTCGAAGGGATCAGGGGGATCGGGCAATCCAGGAATCAACTCGTCATACTTTTTTTCTGGATCATCCGGTTAAAGAGGACCACAGACAAGAAGGATTGTTAGACCATAGACAAAAAGGGCGGTTAGGCAATTACAAAAATGATTGTCAGATGATGAGTACTCTTTATTTCTTTTCTTGACACTTCGAACTTTCGGATTATACTGTGTTATTATTTCTGAAAAAGTAACACGATGAAGGGAGGTAGTAGTGAATAGACTATTGGTTATAGGGTTTGTTATTTCTATTTTAGCAATGAACACAGTCCACGGAGAGGATGTCATTGATGATTCACTTCCAGTTTATTATCTTGATGAAGTTGTGGTAACGGCAACCCGATACAATATGGTTCTCAAAGATCTTTCGGCAACGGTGAGTGTGGTTACTGAATCTGATATTGAAGGAATGAATCTCCGCAATAGTACAGATATATTAGCTAATTTACCGGGTGTTTTTATTCACAAAACAGGAGATTTCGGACGGGCTGATGTTGATATCAGGGGCATTGGCGATCGCGGGAGATCCGTTATGGTCTTAATTGACGGCAGACCAGTAAAGATGGGGTTATTTGGCTGCACGATTACGCACTCGCTTCCTATGGATAATGTTGAACGTGTAGAAGTGGTCCGTGGACCTGCATCAGTGCTTTACGGATCAGATGCCCTTGGTGGTGTGGTTAACATAATTACAAAAAGCCCTCAGGAACAGATTGAAGGTGATGTAATTGCTTCTTATGGAAGTTTTGAAACACAACAGTACAGACTAAGGACAGGAGGCAAAGTCAATAGGTTGCAATTCTATGTTACTGGTGATTATCGGCTGAGTGAGGGCTATTTAAACAACTCAGCATATGATGGCAAGAATATAACAGGTCGCGTTGGGTATGAAATAGGCGATTATTTAAATGCTGTGGTTACCGCAAAGTACTTTGATGGGTACAAAGAAGAACCCCTCCGTAGTACTGATCCCGATACTATGTCTTCAGATGTTTGGAACGACTACGAACGCGCCGCAGTTGATCTTACAGTTATTGGCAAAGGACAACGTTGGGAAATGATGTTCAAGGGTTATCGTAATCAAGGCAAACACGAGTTTTCTGATGGTTGGCACTCGAAAGACTTTACTAACGGTTTTATGGTCCAAAGCACGGTCTCCTTTATCACTGGAAACAAACTCACTGCAGGTGGTGATTTTCGGCAACAAGGTGGAGAACGAATTGAAGTCGACTCGTCGCCGTGGGTCAAGGATGAATATGGTGTGTTCTTCCATGACGAGCAGATATTGTTTGATAAAATCATTCTTTCCTTTGGTGCACGCTATAATCACGATGAGATTGCGGGTAAGGTTATATCACCGCAGATTGGTTGTGTTATCCATCCAGTTGATGGAACAGTTATCCGTGGGGCGATCAATAAGGGATTTCGTTCTCCGCAGATCAACGAGCTCTATCTCTTTCCGCCATCGAATACTGACCTGGAGCCTGAAGTTGTCTGGAATTACGAAGTAGGTGTGAATCAAAGAGTTACTCACGGACTCAATATCGAGGCAACCGGCTTTATTTTGGAGGGCGAAAATCTAATCCAAACTGTTCTCAATGAAAACCCGCCGCCAATGTACATATTCGAGAATGTTGGAACTTTCGAATTCCGTGGTATTGAGGTTGGTATCGTCGCGCAGTATCAAGATATTGTCACGGCACGTATTTACCATTCATACCTTGATCCAGGAGAAAAAACCACTGGTAGACCAAAGAATAAAACTGACCTAAACCTGGGGTTTACTTACGTGTCTTTAGGCATTGGACTTAATGGCCAATACGTCTTTGATTATTTTGCTGCCGATAGTTCGCAGAGTCCGATTGATGATTATTTTGTAATAAACTCCAAGATTAGCTATACACTGTGGTTTGGTCTTAAACCAT
>JAUWGT010000024.1 GCA_030606265.1 Candidatus Stahliibacteriota bacterium
GGAAAATCCTAATCGAAAATTAAAATTTGGGCTTCAAATCAGCCTGTTTACATAACTCATTAGCTGTAATTCTATCGAGCGTTCTATGTCTTTTTACTGGTATTGTCTTTTTGTTATTTGTATATATTGAGTGTTTCTTACCCTCTCGTAGTAAATAAAATCCATTTTTCTCAAGGTATTTTACTAAATCCCTGCGTTTTACTGACATCTAAACTTCAACAGGGATTTGTTCAATTAATGCTCTGCCTGTTGGAATTTCTTTATGTTGTTTTTTGTATGCTTTTACCATCTCCTGCAAAGCATCTCTTAATATTATTCTACAATTCTCCAAAGTTTTGCCCTCTGTAACAACCTCTGGCCATTCTATGAGTTGCCCCATATATCCAGATTTTATTCTAGTATATTTGGCTGTATAATTACTTAACATAGTAGATTATAGCGAAGGGTGAGCTATTGTCAAGGCATGGATGAATTATTGACACAGATAATTTTTCTTGTATAATCTTTCCACTGGCTAATTGCAATTTGCCATAAGCCATATGCTGCGAAGCCATGCTTCGCAATGCCGAGATGGCGGTGAATCTTCGATTCATCGATTACACAGATAAAAGAATATGGCGGGACTCTGGTACATCCCGAAATTTTTTGTTGAGGGGAAAATCCGTTCCAGCTTTTTCTCAAACTCCTGAAATTACGACTAAAATCGTCCAAGACCTTAATACATAATCGTTTAAACGATTGGAATCTGTACGGGATTTTCTGTCTATTACCATATTTTCTGAAGGCGTTTGGCACACATTTGGCACAAGGTTGCCAGTATAAAAAATAGGGGTCGGCGAAAACCGGCCCCCTGTCTATTATTGATCAACTTCTGCAGACTATTATCTCAGCTATCTGTGTCTATTGGTTTTTAGCTAAATTGTGCCATATTTGCTGAATCAGAATATGATTGAAGAGGTGACTTAGAGTCACTGGGTATTTGAGCACAAATCGTGTTAGAGAGGTCTCATTTCAAAAAGAAATAGAAGATATGTGACCTCAAGACAAACACCCAGTAGCTTGTTAGAGAAACTGATACGGTTTCCTCTACTACCTATTGACAATACTCATTTTTGTCTTACACTCACCAAACTTAGATTCAAAGAAGAACGATCGGTTGATGTATAGAATTACTGATCATAAAATAATAAACATCGGGTTCAGATCATTGTCAAATTTGCAGGAACTAATATCAGCCATAAAGGAGGAAAAAATGAAATTAAGAAAAGTTGGTAAGGGACATTATCTTATGATCAAATTGAATACAAGGGACAGAAAATATGTTCAGGGATTCAATAAGTACGAGGATACTCGTACTATAAGAAACACAGATAAGTTTTTAGGCGATATGTTGGCGCTTAACTTGAAAGCCGTGTATGTTATGCAATCGGCGTCGATACTGGAATCTCAGGACAGACTTGGGTCGAAGATCACTGATGCATTCGATGAGTTGGATAAATCGCTTGAGAACTTCGAAAAGGTGATAGATAGATACTTCAAAAAATTTAGCAGGTTGCTATATGACAACAAGAAAAGCAAGCAAAAAAAGAAGGACGTTAGAAAAAAGCGAGTTAGTCGGAACAGAAGATAAATTCCACGCAATACAGGAGTTTTGTCTGTTGCCTTAGGTTTTGGTATCAGGTTGACCTAGATATGGCATAGACATGAAAGGATCGGTGATTGAACAGACCCTACTTTTTTATGGAATCGGTTAAAATAATTCATCAAGAGTGCGACATTCCAATTAAGGTGTGTCAAAATGACACACTCGGGATTACGACAAAGGTAGTATTTCCAATTGTTCTCTGGAAAGCTTCAAGAAGTGTATCAAAATGACACACTTTACGACGAGATTTTTCAGTAGATTTTACAAAATGCTTCGAAATTTCGATGATTCCCCGTCTGGCACGGATTTTGTATAGTTAATACCATTAGGGGAGATACGCGCAAGTAACAGATAATTTAGTCGTAGAGAAGAATAGAAATGGCGTATCATTTGAATGCATTTTTGGAGAAATGGAAACAATGTAGTAAAACCTAAATATGTTGAGAGAAGATGAAATGACAACGTGTAGAAAGGAATACATGAAGGACTACCGTAAAAACTACGGTGATTTTATGAAAGAACAGACGAAAGAATGGTTTGACAAGCATCCAAACTATCGAAAAGAATATTGCAGAAATTGGCGCAAAGCGAATTCGGATTATCACAAAAAATGGCAAAAAGAAAATAAAGTACACTATAAGAAATATCAAAAACAGTGGCGGGAGAAAAACCGTGAGAGGATCAATGAATACATGAGAAAATATATGCACCAGTACCGCGTCAACGAACAGAGCGCTATCTAAATCCTTTTTAAACTCCAGTATCCCGTCAATCCAGGTCTTGTATTATCAAACCTGCGGCGCACTTGCGTCATCTTTTAACGAAATGCTCTGTTAAGAATTAAAAAAAAACATAGTATTGATTTGTGTTTACCGTCAAATACAATTAAGTCTCGTTACAGAAGGAGGTGATGCTTTATGTGGTGAATCATCAGAAATTCTCAATGCTGTATTGTATCACACTAGTTACTAACACAATGCAGAAACATATCGTCATTACAGATCATTGTAAACAATGAAAATACGTAAATAAGGAGGAAAAATGAAAAAAATATTCATTTACGTTCTAATAACAATAGGATTTGCCGTAGCACAAATATGGTATCCTTACGGGCCACAAACATCAAGATATCAAATTAACGATGCAGTAATTGAGCAGAGTCTTGACCCTTATTATTTGGTTTACGCGGTAGGTTACGATGTTCAGAGCCAAGAAGGTGTGATTCTACGTTTTAATGAACCAGAGTGGGACCGTTACTCGACTCCCTATGACCAAGATTATATATTCACGGGAATTACATTAGGTTGGCCTGTGGGAACACACCTTGTAGTTGTTGGGTATAAACGAACGCCGCCAAATAAGTTTCAAGGAATAATATTACGTGGTAGCGAATCTGGTTGGGAAGACATAACTGGTAATCTTCCAGAACCATACTGTAATTCACCACCTCCTATTTTAGATGTTGCGTTTTCTGATGGCACGCCATGGAAATTGATGATCACCGGTGGGTACGGAATGATCTTGTTTACCAGTGATGGCGGTAATACATGGTATGAACCGGCATATCATCCAAATCCTGATCCCGTAAAAAGATTATCTGATTCGTATAATAGATCACGATGGTGTGAGGGATACCCTTATCAGCCGACCGATGTTATCACTGTTTGTGCGGATAATTCAGGAATCATTGCCAGGACCACTGACGAAACCGCTAATCCTTGGGATGTATTAACGGTAGATGAAGACTATGATATACCTGAGTACAGTGGCATTTATCACGGTAAAGTATTGCCACTTGATGTTGTTGAAAATTTCTGCTCAATGGCAGATGGTTATATGGCTAAATGGTCTCCGTCTTTGGGCTGGCAAGAAGAGCGGATACCAGATGCGAGTTATATTACAGACCCACCCGATGTAAATAAGCGATGGTTTTGGTTTCACGCTTGTCAACACACTCACTGGCCCTATCCACCTAATCCTATCATTCATCAGTATCATGCTGCTGGCTCTGATGGTTGTATTATGATTATTGACTCTGATTTAGGTTATTTCCGTTGGCAGAGACACCCGAGTGACCATCCACTAAACGACTCTTTTTACACAATAAATTCATTGGAACATGGTCTATTCGATACGCCTCTTGAACCTTATACCCATGCCTATGGATCAAAAGGTCAATCAATGTTATATGAATACACCGGCGAAATCTTAGGTCCCTGTGATGAACCATCAGCAGCAGTGCCTGCACAATGCGAAAATCTCGATATGTTCTACGACCCCTTCTTAGAAGGATATTACCTGCATTGGGATCCGCCATCTAATTACGAAGATGCTAAGGTAGGCGGTTACTGGATATGCCCAACTGATGAACAAGGGCGTTGGTTTGTGTTTAATCCTGCACCAATCCCACGAACCTGGTACTTTATCTACAGACCTACTGGTGCATATCAGGATGCCAGGGTATGTGCAATGAGACGCGAGGGTACAAGTGGTCAATGGACGCCCTGGGTCTGGCGCTGCACAATTGATAAAATGGTTGCACGTGATGCTACTGGTTGGAATAATACCAGGTGTTTGCTTTACAGCCAGGGAAAACTTTGGGCATTCTATAGTAAGGATGGTAATGTCTATGCCACCTATACTACGGACCAAGGGAAATATTGGGCAAATTCATTTAATTTAGGACCGGGTATAATGCAAGCCGCGGCAATAAATACTGATGGTGATCCTATTGTTATTTACGTTGAAAACATCCATCAGCCTCCACAGTATGTCACAGCACGACTTTGGTTATCATATATTGATCTTGATGAAGGAATAACCCCCCGTGTTTTGATAAAAGAAGAAACCTATCAAGGTGGGGGATATTCCATACCATCAGTTACTGTGGACAAAAACAACCATGTGCATCTTGTGTATGAACGTTTTTCTTACGAATTGCCAAACTATTGGTCCTTGCATTATGGCGAATTTCCTTTTCCGCATTCTGAACAAACTACTTGGAAAGTTATTGACTATCGTGGTACACAGGTACCACCACATCCTCTTGCTACTGCCACAGTTGGCGTTGATAGCGAAAACTGCCCTCTAATTCTTTGGAACATGCCTGATATTGACTCAATGAAGTATACTCATCGTGACTCAAATGGGTTCTGGTTGAACAACACCTTTGTCACTTTCGGTGTTTCACCCTCTTTGGAGATGAAGGGCGATGCTGCTTCAGTTGCCTTTGTCCATGAAAATGATATCTGGCATATAAACGGTGGTAAAAGTGGTTTTTCCGATCCAAAGAGAATATGTCAGACATATGGTTACTCAAAATCTCCAGTAATAACCGATAACTACATTGTCTGGGAAGAAGAAAATGGTGATTTCTCCTCACTTTATTATTCGTATCTCCGTGATAATCTCACCTGGGCATCATCATCAGAGCTTTTTGGTTATAGGTATTTGTTTGACAGGGGACCACAAGTTGAATGGTCAAAACCTTATCTTTGCGCATCTTGGACACAAGGAACACATCCCACCACAATTGTTGCTTTTGAACGTAAACAGATTGTTACACCAGCACCTCATTATGCAGTTGACCTTGGTCAAGAATCGCCTTCACCAATTACTGTTGAAAGGGATGGGTATATTGCGTATGGAGCAGAACCGTACATGACTGTGGATTTCGACAGTACGATGTTGGTATATCATATTACTGGTATTGAAGGAAATGACAAATGGCGCATCAAGTTCATGCTCTATCACGAAGGCAGCGACAAATGGAAAGAGAAAATAAGAATCGATGACGGTTGGACGAAAAATGAATGGGTCTATCCGCATCAATTGACTGAAGTCGAAGGAATTATTCCTGAAGCATTTGTTATGGACGGTGAGATTACAATAACAGTTGAAGTTACTCAAGGCGAATTGGCAGTCTTAAGCGGAATTCTTTTGTATAGAGAAGAAACAGGACAGGGAGGTGGTGGTCCACAATCCTACGTAGACAGACAGATTCCAAGTTCAATCTCTCTCAACTGTGTGCCCAATCCAACAAGATCACACTCGTTGATTTGTTATGCTCTGCCTTATCGTTGTGACGTAGAATTATCTGTTTACAATTCCTTGGGTCAGTTAATTCGAGTTCTTGATAAAGGTAATCGAAATGCTAGTATTTATAACCTAAATTGGGATGCAAAAGACTCTCATGGTAGAAAAGTTGCAAGCGGTATTTATTTCTTACGTTTAGAAACACCAGAGATAAATAAAGTCGAAAAGGTTGTGATTCTCGAATAAGATATACACTGAGGGAGATGGGAAACCATCTCCCTCAGAACTGTTATGTTATTTCATAGATTTCAATGCACCTTACCGATATTTCTGTGCGTGGTCTGAAGTTTCTTGACATACTTCTTACGATTAGTATAATTATATAGAGGTCTTATGACAAAAATTTTGAAGTCTTTATGTTCACTTAACTATAGATTACTAAAAAAGATAGTGCTTATAGTTATTATTGCTTTACCACTTACTGTTTTTGCTCAAGATTCACTCAATGTGCGATTTGTGGGTGGCTATCCATTTGGTAATAGTTTCTGGATGACCGGTGGTACTGTCAATGGGCACGATTATGTTTTTTTCAATTCAGGTTCAAGTGTTATCATTTTAAACGTTGATGAACCAGCAAATCCTGTAAAGATTGGCCACATATTCAGTCCCATTGCAATGAATCCGTTTCTTGTCGATACCCTGCTCTACTGCGCGGCTTATGACCGGGGTTTACTGATTTACAATGTCAGCAATCCAGCCCAGCCTATTTTACTGGGTCAATGCATAACTCCATATCCAATATGGGACATTTTCGTGCAAGATAGCCTTGGTTTTGGCATAGGTGTAGATAGTATGCCAATATTCAATGTAGCTGACCCATTAAATCCAACCATTATTAGCACCTGGCATCAACCGGATGGTGGGTTGCGTTTAATCCATGTACGAGGCGATTATGCCTATATAACAGCAATGCGCCCTTTCCCCTATGACGGAACATTATACATCGTTGATGTATCAAACCCTGACAGCGCCGTATTGGCGAGTCAACTTAACTACTTCTTTGATCCGTATGATGTAACTGTTTCAGGAAATTATATGTATATTAATGAACCGCAACTGTGCGTTGTTGACATTGCTGACCCGGTCAATCCTTTTGTAGTCGGCTGTTTTTATTTCGGTCCTGTTTATGGTTATATGGGTGACATGCACATAGAGGATAATTATTTATACAGTGGTTGCTCCCCTTTTAAAATAATAGATATATCAAATCCCCAATCGCCGTTTGTCGTTGGTGCAACATTTGAAGGCGGCGTCTCCTTTTTGGCGAAAATTGGCGACTATGTTTACGGCACTTTCAGAGGTATAAATGTATTCGATGTATCAGAGCCTCAATTACCGTTTCTGGTAACAGAGTATCACACGTATCATTATTTAACTCGAGTTAAGGTTTCAGGTAATTTAGCAATTGTCAGTGATTATGATCAATCAGGAATTAAGACAATCAACATTACTGACCCGCAGGACTGTTATGAACTCGATTATTTTAAGATAAACCGTGGTAGTGGGGCTTGGACTCCTGAATTTGAAATACAGAATAATTACGTATATGTGGCAGCCCTGGACAGTGGTTTGAGGATATTAAATATCTCTGACCCGGCAAATATTATTGAGCAAGGGCATTGTTATGCACCTGATTCAGCCTGGATATGGGATTTGTTTGTCAGAGGCGATTATGCCTATATTGCAGGAAGTAAAAATTATGGTTTTGGCATAGCCAACGTCTCTAATCCGTCAAACCCTTATTTCATAAGTGGAATTCCATGGCAAGACACATTTCAAATACATGATGTTTTTGTTGTTGGTGATTACGCATACTGTGGAGCAGATGATGGTTTGAGAATCATTGATGTTTCTAATCAATATAACCCTTATTCTATTGCAAAATGTAGTGTTGCAGTCTACTGTGACAAAATTTTTGTTTCAGGAAATTATGCCTACTTAGGCAGCCCGCTTCGAGTTATTGACGTCTCAGATCTCTATAATCCTTTTCTTGTGGCTGAACATTTGAATATCTCGGTCAAAGGCATACATATCTCCGGCAATTATGCCTACATTGCCGGTGACGGCGTGAGAGTATGGGACGTATCTGACCCAACTAATTGCCAGGAAGTAGGCTATTACACCGCACGATTTATGGCTGGCTACGGCGTTTATTTTACTAACGGCTATATCTATCTTGCGGCTGGCACCAAGGGGTTGTGGATTCTTGACTTCTATGGGATGGACATTAATGAAAAATTAACGAGAGAACTTCCTGCAAAATTGACTATCAATACAATTGGCAAAAACATTAAGTTTTCTTACGAGTTGAAGCGTCATTCTCGTGTAAAGATTTGTCTTATTGATGTCTGCGGCAGAATAACTAAAAAAAGCATCACAAATGAGTCACCTGGTAAATATAGTAAAGAGATTAAAGGTAAAGATTTGTGTTCTGGTGTCTACTTTTTGCAAATTGAGACATCTGAATACAACATGACCGAAAAAATCATCTTATTGAAGTAATGAAAGCAATATTTATTGGCATACTTTTTTCAATACAATTTGGTCTTTCCCAACCTTCGCTTATATGGGTTAAGGAATATGACAGTGGATTTGATGACTATGCCCAAGGAATAGCGATAGATTATCTGGGCAACAGTATTGTAACCGGTGCTATCTACAATGGCATAGATTTTGACTGCTTTACAATAAAGTATAATTCATCTGGTGATACATTGTGGACCCGGCGGTTTGACACTGGGGGCAGTGATATTGCAAGAGGCTGTGCAGTCGATAGCATTGGCTGCATATACATCGTTGGCTCAAGCCGACTCGATACTCTTTACGGTTATATCCTCATAAAATACGATAATTCAGGTAATTTAGTCTGGGTAAGAAGATATCAGAGTGTATTTGACAATTTTGGTGAGGCGGTAGCAGTTGACTTAAATCAAGACGTCATCGTGACCGGATATTCCTACAATGGAAACAGTTATGATTACCTTACTGTCAAATATACGCCCACTGGTGACACGCTGTGGAGCAGAAGATATGATGCAGGATATAATGATTTACCGCATGATGTTGCGGTTGATATGGATAACAACATTGTAGTAACCGGTTCCTCCTATAGCATCCCAGATTCCGCCTTCACATTTTTAACCATAAAATACAATGCTGTAGGTGATAGTTTGTGGGTGAAGAGATTTTTATCACCATATTTTATGTATGACAACTACGCTAATGCTGTTGCTGTAGACACTAATATTATTGTAGTTGGCAGTGCAGCGGGTCATCCAGTAATTGTTAAATATACCCCAATGGGTGATACAATCTGGACATTCTATTTTTCTGGGGGAGGTAGGGTTCGAGAGCCTCAAGATGTTGCCGTTGATTCTGTGGGTAATATCTTCGTTATTTTTGATTATCTGGATACTGCCGATGAGTATGACTATTTAACTGCAAAGATATCACCTTCTGGTGATACAATATGGACCGTCATATATATAAAATATAATGATGGACGTGATGCATATCCACGTGGGATAGCTCTTGATTTTAATAACGATTTTATTGTAACTGGATTTGAATATGATGATACAACTTTCAATTATGTAACTGTAAAATATAGCGAGCAGGGAGCAATTGCCGAGAATTTGAGTGTATCCGTGTTTTCTGAACGGTTAAGACTGAATGCACCGTACCCAAATCCGTTTAATAATCGTACTTATTTATCTTTTGAGTCATCACACGCTGAGCGTGTAATCATAACAATGTGTAACGTAGCGGGACAATCACTAAGAACTGTTTTTAACAAAATATGTGAATGTGGTCTGAATAGAATTCATTGGGATGGTGCAGATAATAATGGACATCAGGTTCCGGCTGGTGTCTATTTTGTGCACTTAGAGACTCAGGAAGAGCATATAACCAAAAAAATTATAAGATTAAAATAAACAAAACTGAACGAAGCTCAAAGTAACAATATTCAATGCAGAATGGTTGTACCTTTTTTGTAAAGAAAAAAGTAAAAATTGATGGAAAATTTCTAACTCATATTGATTTGTTATCTTTATACACGATTTCACTGCCGTCAGGTGACCACTGAGGATAATAATGGTAATAACTATCACTGGTCAAGGGCGTCTCTGTTCCGCCTGTTGATGGAACTTTGTAAATCTGGTCGTAGTTTGTCGCATCCCGCTTATAATACACAATTTCACTGCCGTCAGGTGACCACTGAGGATTCCTATGGAGATGACTATCACTGGTCAGTGGTATCTCACTTCCTCCTTCTGATAGAACCTTGTAAATCTGCCAGTAGCCTGTCGCATCATATTTCTGATACGCTATTTCACTGCCGTTAGGTGACCATTCGGGAAACCAATGGTCATAATTATCACTGGTCATGGGCGTCTCTGTTCCGCCTGTTGATGGGACTTTGCAAATCTGGTCGTAGCCTGTCGCATCCCGCTTCTCATACACAATCCAGTTCCCATCAGGTAACCACTGGGGATACAGATGGTTATAACTATCACTGGTCAGTGGTATCTCCTGTGCTTCCAAAGAATACAATCCTCCAGAGAGAAACAAGAGGATAATAATGAGTGTTATCACGTTCTTCATTTTTCCTCCTCTATCTACATTTTCTAAATCTACAAAAATTACATAAATATCATATAGGCTGTTAAAATAATAAGTGGATATAATCAGATGTCAAGTCCTCCCCGTGTCACGACACGACACGAGAGCATAAATAGTAGAAATGAAAATCTAGGTACCATCCGTGCGTGTACGCGCGGAGCCTAGGGGACGGGGGTTGACTTTGTGACAGGTAATTATTTCAATGATTCTGGAATCGGGCTTTTGCACGTTTAGGATAAATTAGGCTTAAATCTTCACAATTCACCATGAACCATGATTCACTGGATTGCCCGATCAAGTCGGGCAATGACAGGTCGGCAGTTGGGTAATGATTCCGTGGTGCATTATTGACCCCGTACATTTGACAATTTACGGGGCCTCTCACTACGTTCGAGATCTTCGACAGGCATGCTGTGTGATTATTGACAGCCACGATTATTCTTATATAATCTTTCCACTAGCATCCAATATCTAGTATCTGCAGTATTTGCCGAGATGCCTGTATTGAGCTTGTCGAAATAGCGGAATTGGGAGTAAGCGCAGGACTCTCGGAGATCCCGCATTCTGTAAGCGGGAAAAATCTTGATTTTGCAGTACGCTGGGAAAGTCGTATGTAATGAAATATGTGTGTGAGTGATAAACTTTAGTTGCCGAGATGGTGGAATTGGGAGACGCGGCGGACTCAAAATCCGCAGTTCTGAAAGGAGTGTGGGGGTTCGAGTCCCCCTCTCGGCATAACCCCTTTGGGGAAGTTCCAAGAAACAAACTCCAAACTGTATGGTGAGTACTACACTATCTTGACAATATAAATGATATTCAGTATAATAATCTAAGGATGATTATGGATTTTATGACATTTGCACTCGCATTCAATGTTACTGTAATACAAGCGGATTTTGCGATCTGTACCAAAGATGAAAGCCAGTACTATCCAGAGCCCATTTATGCAAACAGTCAGTTTTATACATTCTGGAATGATCACCGTTTTGGTACTGAGTATTGCCTGTACGGTGCAAGGATTAGTGAATCGGGCACGGTCATTGACCCTGATGGTAAAGAACTCTTTCGAAACCAGTTTGACACTGATCCTGCCGCTGCCTTTGATGGAACGAATTTCCTGGTGGTATTCCGTGACAGCTGCTGAACGGGCGGTAATATTTACGGAGTGCGGGTTACTCCAACGTGCGATTCAATAAATTCTCTTTGTATTAGCGATGCTGCAAATATTCAGAAGGCACCGGATATAGTCTTTGGCGGAGGTACGTATTTCACAGTATGGTCTGATGCACGGGGTGGAACATACATGATCTTTGGTGCCCGGGTGACCACATCTGGGAATGTCGTGGATCCAGGTGGTATTGCAATCAGCAATGAATCAGGTGATCTACCATCAGTTGATTTTGACGGCTCACGATTTTTTGTGGTATGGTCATGGGCTACAACCATTAGAGGTACATTCGTCACCACTGGAGGCGCGCCACAGGATAGCGTGAAAATCGCATCAGGTACATCGACTGTTTATTCACCGAATATTGCCTTTGATGGATCGAATTATCTTGTTCTCTGGCTTGCCTGGACTGGATCTGGGTTTGATATTCTTGGACAATTGATTTCACCATCAGGTGTTCTGGTTGGTCCACGATTCACTGTGGGTGCAACCAATATAGCCCTTAAACCAGGTCTCAGTTTTGACGGAACTCAGTATATAATCACCTGGACTCAATTAAATGATATCTACGCACGTCAATATGATACTTCTGGTTCACCACTTGGCCCGGCATTTCCTGTCTCAACACATTCGGATATACAATTCTATGGTGATGTGGCTTCAGGTACAGACCGATATTTGTTTGTATGGGCGCAGAATACAACACCTGGTTATGACATCTATGGGAATATAGATGTGGTTATTGGTATCACGGAACAGAATACATATGCAGAACGGTCCGGTTCGATTAAATCAGCTTTAATCACTGACTATATGTATTTTAATAATCCAATTAATCAAAGAATCAATGTATTTGATATCAATGGCCGTTGTATTGGTACGACAAGAAACAATAAATTTGATTGCCGTCATCTTGCACCTGGTGTTTATTTTACACAGATAGACGAAAAAATCACCGGGAAAGTAATAAAGGTCAGATAGTATTCCCCTACGGGGAAATACCAACCCCCAAACAAATTCTAATTACTGAAACATAAGCAGTTTGATACTCAAATGTAGAAATTGGTTATTGTTTGGAGCTTGGATTTTGGAACTTGGAATTTGCCCGCCTTTGGCGGGTTATGCTGTCCAGTTGTTCAGCTTTACGTCGCGTAGACGGACCGTGAATTTCAAAGGCGGTGTACGGTCGATCTCAATGCCTTTTTGCTGGGCGCTCACTGTGAATTCTACAGTTGCTTCGCCATTCACATTTATAGTTGAAATAGGTATAGCTACTTCAACGATTTTATCTATTTTATAGATTATATCAGATTGCTTATTGAGCATTATGATTGTTTCCACCGGTTTATAGAATTTTATGATATATTCATAGTCAGCTGGATTGTGGTTAGTGATATCTAATCTTATATAAAGATTTTTGTCATCAAAACCACAATAGATCATTGAAAACAAACCAGCAAAACGCTGCATTGTGCCGCCCATTCTTTTAACCCGGATATGCCCGGCATGAAACCATTCATAAAAGTGGGTTACTTTACCGTCAATATCCGGCGTCATTCGGTCATTTGGCTGCTGGGTTAGTATTTCTTCGGTTTTTTTGATCGGTGCAAACAATTCAGGTGGTGGTTCTTCGCCGATTTTTTTGTATATCCATATTGCATTGAGTCTGAATAATTCGTCAAAAACATCCGCGACGAGGGAGATATGTTCACCGCCAAACCACCAGTACCAATCACTGCCTTCCAGTATATACAATCGATCCCAAATATTTGGATCAGTTATATTTTTCTCCACAAGTTTATCTCGGATTTTTTTTACAATGAGCCACGCTTTGTGGTCCTCGGTATGCCCTATCCAAATATTAAAATTAGCACCGATCCAGGAACCAGGGAATAGTGAAGAAAGTTCATTCTTTACCTCATTAGCCTCTAAGAATCCCGATATTGTCGTCGTGTGGATATCGCTTTTTGATAACCTGTCATAGAGCGTATCCAGAAATTCAGTGCCATCATTGGAATAGCTTTCCCATGCATTCTCACCGTCAAGGATTATCGGGATCAGGAATTTGTCAGAAGTTGGTAGGGTGTTTGCGATATTCTCCAGTCTATTAACCAAGTCTTCTGCAGCTTGTTTTTGTTCCCATTGATTATAGACAAAGCCAATGAGATCAGAAAGGATATGATCCCGGAATACGATATTTACATCGTTGTATTTCCATGGTTTATAGAGTAGGTCAGGACGATTCGGTATGACAGTATCTTCACGTCGGAAAGATCTCTCAAGGCTACGCGCAAGGATTTCTTCGTCTGTGGCGAGCCATTTGATATTGAATTCTGATAAAAGAGGAATTAATTCCTGACAAACGCTTCCTTCAGACGGCCAGAGTCCTCTTGGTTTTTGTCCAAAGAATTTCTCAAATACGTTTATGCCTTCAGCTATCTGTTTTTTTGCATCTTCTATATAGGATATCTCAAATGGGATAGCAAGATTAGGATTTGAAGCTTTTGCAAGATTACTATTTATTAAGAGCGGCAAAATGGGATGGTGTAAAGGTGAGGTACTAATTTCAATTTGACCTGATTCCAGCGCTTTCTTGTATTCATCAATAACTGAACCTATGATCCTGTTTTGAATAGCGATTACGCGGTCTTTGTCCTCTTCCTTGAAGTTCTTGCCCTTTTTGTACAGGTCTTCGATTTCACTGCGGAATATGGGATCTACCCACACAAGGTTCGCCCAAATTTGAAGGTCACGAAATTCATCAGTGGTAAAGCCTTGGGCGATGGTTGGCAGTTCTTGCTCGACAATATTCTTACCTCTTTTTAAAAGGAGTGAGAAATACCGGCGGTTTACTTCGATCATGTGCTCCCAATTAGCAAGGAAAAAATCTCTTAAGATATTGATTTTATCTTCAAGAGTTAGTTCCTCAGCTTTTTTCTTAAAAAGAAGAAATTGCCGATCAGTACATCGGTTGTTCTTGTAGTCATCGATTTGAAGGAGTAAGGATGGTGTGAAGTTGAATGTAAGGTGTATGTCTGGGATTTTTTGGACATGCTTGAGCATATCCAAGTAATCTTTAAGGCAATGTAGTCTTACCCAGGGAAGGGGCAGAGTACAATCGTCAGGCTTGGAATATATAGGTTGATGAAAATGCCAGAGGATAGCAACTGATGTATTATGAGTCACGTTGTTCCTCATCGATTCCGGTGATATAAGAGAAGATTACAGTGATTACGGCAAGATTACACAGACTATAAGATAATATCATTGTTCCGTTGCGCGGGATCCTCGATTTTCCTATATTGTTCTTTAACATGATAAATCGGGATAATCTGCATTTTCATCTCCGTAATCGAATGACGTCAGTCATTAAAGAAACCAATATAGAATCTGGCATCAGAGACGATGTCTGGTGGAGGATCTTGTTCAAGCAGTTCTTCTAACATTTCCCTGGCTTCTTCTTTATTGCCGAGTAAACCGGTTACACGAGCATAAGCAAGCATCGCCATCAAGTAAAACGGAGATTCTTTGTCAGCAGATACCTTTTTGTAATACCCAAGGGCTGTTTCATAATCCTTTAATCCTTCAGCTGAACATGCTGCACCGAAGCGAGCCGACGGAACAAGCAAGTAGTCTCTCTTCTGTACACTCAAGAACTTCTCAAAGTTAGTCAAGGCCTGATCAAACTTACCGGTATTGTAGTATATTGTTCCCAGATAGTAATAGCCTATCTTTCCAGCTCTCGTATTTGAGTATTTTGAAGTTAGATCGAGGAGCGTATTTTCAGCTTCTTGAAGCCTGCCCATTGTGACCAATCCCATCGCCTGGGTGTGGAGCATATCTGCTTCAGGATTTTGTTTTTCACGACCTGGTGCCAGAACGATTATAAGAACAATCGCTATAAGAGCCACCGTCGCTATAAGAATCGAAGTCTCACGATGACGCACCACATACTTAATACCCTTGTCCATTATAGTCTGGAATTCATCTTTTTTGTAATGTCCCCTTTTCATTTGTTGCATAATTTCTCCTTAATTAGATAACTACGTTATCTTTAGATGCAAACAGATTATAGCAGATCCAAACAGATATTACTAATTTCAAATCTGCAATCTTAAATCATCAATTGTATCCCGCACCTTATCTATAAAAGGATGTGGGATGCTCAATATTGCAGTTAAATCAGAAATTCAGGCAATATTGGCATACCCCTGACCCGACTCGAACGGGTGACCTGCGGTTTAGGAAACCGCCGCTCTGTCCTGCTGAGCTACAGGGGTGCAAAAGACAGATGCTAGATACTAGGGGCTAGATGCTAGTATCTTACTAACCACTAGAATCTAGTACCTATCTTGTGAATTATATTGAATTTTGTGATTTAGTCAATAATGGTAGGGCCGATTCAGAGTGCAGGAAAAAGGTACAGGCAAGTGCAAAAGCACGTATTGTTCGCTGTGTCCGCCTCTGGCGGAAGTGAACGTAGTGAATCGAGAACCTCCTTATAATATCTGCCTTATAAAATGTAGTTATACGGGGTCATTTCGAGAAGTTTAGCGATGCCTGCCCCGTCGTTGATTAACATACAGGGAAACAATGTTGTATATGTCGAATGTCAAGACCTGCCACCTTTTCCGATGTTGATCTTATAAAGGCGGAGTCTTCTAGTAATGAACTGAAAATCATTTCTGAGTCGGATACTCTTGATATTAAGACTGGAGAACCATTTCACCAAAAAGAATTCCGAGGGACGCATGTAGACGTTACAATTGCAGCTGGAGTTATCGTCGTATGGTTAATCTTCATGTGGGTAGCTGGGAATCAAGGTCCTAATTAGTTGGATTACTTTATCATCCCGGATTAAACTTATACAGAAAACAATGACAAGAAGATGAAGATTTCTAATGTTAGAACAGCTAGCTGCTTTGTTGAGAAGTCGATCTAATTCCCATTTTCTTTGGCCATATTTATACGACATCATAAAGCGGTAAACCTGCGGGATCTATTGCGTGGTGTTTTTCTAAACAAGCGACGGACTTACAGGACGTTTCGAAGGATTATAAGACAATCTATCTCTTTCCTGATATAATCATCTCAGCGTTGGTATCACAATGTGCTATTGGAAGGTTATGGTTACACCAATCCGAGCTCGTCTTGGTGCACTATTTGCACTAATCCAATCATCAGTACTTGCCACAAAATCTCTGTAGGCTAAATATAATTCGTCTGGTGCGAAAAGTCCATCGTGATTTCGATCACCCTCTGGGCTATAGTATGCGCTGGTATAGGGAAGCCAATATCTGAAATTTTCTTTTCTAATATTCTCTAAAGGGATGATTGGTGCATGCTGATAGATTTCATATCTAGTATCAAGTAGATTCATAATTTCCAAATTGGCAGTTAAAGATATCTTACCAATCTTGAGCGATTTCGAGATGACACAATCAAGCTGTCGCTGAAAAGATAGCCTTAGCGCATTCCTCTCAGAAGTTTTTCCTTCATCACCAGGTGGGGTGTATGGAAAACCATTGCCAAAATACCCAAATAAGAATACCTTTGTCTGAAAAGGCATGTCTATTACGCCTTGAACAAAAATCCTGTGACGTTGATCAAAATCAAGATCGTATTCCTCTGCCGGGGGTACTTCTATTGTATCCTTGTCATAGTAGTATCTATAATAGATTTCTCTTGCATAGGAGCTTGTGCCCCGAGCCCATGATAAGGTGTATGAGATTTTACCGGTAAATATTGAACCACTAAAATCCACAACCGTTTCAAGCCCTTTGATATTGGCATATTCAGTATTGAAGAACTTCGCATAAGTTCTGGGCCATTCTTCAATTATACGTATGCCGACGAGATCAGAAACGTCTTTGTTGAATGCATTGACGGTGGTGATTATATTCTCACGTACCGCACCCTGCAAACCTATTTCATAGCTTATTGTCTTCTCTACATCGAGATTCGGGTTACCTATGGGAGGAATGTTTTTCATGCCAATAATGTATGATGGAAATGGCCAGATGCTGTAATATCCATACATGTAGTCATATAGAGGCGGTTGAGCATACCTGCCAATATTTGCTCTGAACAAAAATTCATCTGTCACCATCAACGAAAATCCCAGACGCGGTAAAATGACTATTTTAGGCTCAGTATCCTCCATACCGCTTGAAAAATAATCATACCTGCAGCCTATTTTTGCATAGAAACTTTCATAATCAATATTGTCCTGCAAGAAAATAGAGTATTCCACAGGACTATAGCAGTATTCATCATTTACTGGATTGAGGGTGCTTGCAGTTAGAAAATGCGTGAAATTTTCAAGACTTTGGTACACATATTCGAAACCGCTTTTTACTTCATGATATTTATGAATTTGCAGCACACTATTGAAATTCGCCTTCATTATTAAAGATGATTTATCCTGGTATTCATAGTAATCGCCCTGCAAAGGCATATAGGCGACATGGACACCGAAAGGATTTCTAATACCCCCAGTTGGCCAGTTTAATGTATTGTAGTCCTTGAACGTAAAATCTTTAAAAGGACCATAGTCATCTAGTTCTCTCACACCGAATATTCTATTTGTGTGTAATCTACTCAAAGTAAGATTGAAAAATTTACGGGAATCTGGAAGAAAATTCAAATTCAGAACTTGAAGGTTACCGTGTCTCATGTCTGATCGGTAGTTGTCCAGATTATATCGCCATCTGTGTTCATAACGATCAAATTGGGTTAGTGATTTTGCACCGCTCAAAGTCAGTCTCAATTTCCCTGATGGCGCAAATACCCACTTGCCATATACTGAGTAGTCATCACGCTGTTTATGCGGTTGGATGAAGAGTCTCGGATTCCAGTCATCCGTGTGCATCAAATCAAAAGATAAAAAACCTTTGAATTTTCTCGAAAGTGGCAGGTGAATTGATGACTGAAAGGTTTCGTAACCAAAGTCATAGTAATAAGGCATAATCCGTTCTGTTTTTCCGTAGACTTTTGCGCACAAGCGATCAGCAGGATGCTCAGTGATGAGATTAATGACCCCTGACATTGCTCTCCCATATTCAGCATCAAAAGTACCAGGCAGAAATATTATTTCATCGATGATGCCCTTGGATATACTTACTGCCAGATCACCAGTCTGTGGATCGATAATTGAAACGTTATCAATCATATACTGGACTTCGGTGGCGCGACCACCACGTACGTGAATCACGGTGTCAAAATGGACAACTGAAGGTTGGAAAGAAACGATATCTGTGGCATAGTCGATGGGAATAATTCCAATGTCAGTTCTTCTAATGATATACTTAGCTCCCACCATATCCTGTTTTATTGTTGGCGTTTCACCTTTTACGGTAATCGGTTCAATTTCTATGGTCGTCTGCTTAAGAAAAACGTTTAGCCGAGTAGTTTGATCGATTTCTACAATGACATCCGCTATGTATTTTGTTTGATAACCTATATAAGAAACCGCAACTGTATACCTGCCTGGATGAACATTTAAGATATAGAAGTTACCATCCTCACCGGTCGCAGCCCCAATCTCAGTACCAAGAATCATAACATCTGCATAAGGAATCGGCTCATGCGTGTCTTCATCTTTTACAGTACCTTGGATCTTGCCACTGATACCGTTGAATATCAGAATAGTAAGTGCCAGACTCAACATCTTGTTATTCCCCAGTGCTGAAACCGATATCTATTATGATCCCGCATCTATTGGCGCAACAGTGAACTCAATTTCGTAGTTCGGTAATCGAATAGGATAATCGATTTCGAGTCTACCATCAACATATATTTCAAAACGAAGCGTGTCCTCATATCCCGTTGTGTCTTTCCAACAACAGCCAGTAAGTGTATCACCTTCTTTCATGGTTAGAGCATACTCGCTCGGTGTACGGCCATACATGGATACGCTGTCTCCAGTTGACAGTAACCTATAGTATCCTCCATGCTTTATTTCTTGTTCCTGTGGACTTGTGAACACCGCAATGACCCTGAACTCTTTTTCCGAACAAACAGATAAGAGCACAAGAACTCCCAATATAGCAAATAAATACCATTTATTCATAGTTCTTTCCTCTCCTATTATGATCCTGAATCTATTGGCGCATAGCTGAACTCACCTTCATAGTACGGAGAATCAATAAGATAATCGATTTCTTGTACACCATCAACATATATTTCAAAGCGAATTGTGTCCTGATAGCCCGTGGTGTCTTTCCAAAAACTACCAGTAAGTGTATCACCTTCTTTCATGGTTAGTGCATAGTCGCTTGGCGTGTAGCCGTACATGGATACACTGTCTCCAGTTGATGACAACTTATAGAACCCTCCGTGTTTTATTTCTTTTCCCTGTGGACACGTGTACGTAACAATGACCCCGAACTCTTTTTTCGAACAAACAGATAAGAGTACAAGAAGCCCCAATACGGCAAATAGATACCATTTATTCATAGTTCTCTCCTCTCCTATTATTATACTAAGTGACTTTCTATTGTCAAGTATTGAATGGATTACCTTGACAAATTTTGTATGTTGATTACAATAAAGAAGGAGAAGAAATGAAGTTATTTGTTCTAATATTGAAGATATTCACTTTTGTTCTTGTTGTTTTATGCATAAATTCGAATCCAGGATGCAAAGACCCATATGATTATTCCCCAAAACCAGATTCTTTGGTCGATCCACCCGATGAGGTACCGGAACTCCTCTTTCCACCAGATGATACTCAATTTGTGTTTGGACAACAAGGGCATGGGTGGGATACAATATGGGTCAGCTTCAAATGGACCGAAGTTACTGATGCGCAATATTATGATCTTGTTACTTCAAGAGATTCTAATTTCTCTGATAGCATGAGCTGGAGACAGCGAGTGGCGAGTACTTCACATATTGTTGTATTTGGACCACAGGATTGTTATTGGCGTGTTTGCGCTGGAAGCGACTATTGGACATGGTATACTGGTTGGTCTGTACCAGGCAGATTCAAATTGGTGGTCCCTTAGTAAATCGCTCCCCTGTTTTGTTTGTGTCAAAATTGGCCTGTTTGTTCTCTATAACATCCTCGTGAGTTGGATAATCTAAGGGATCGGCTTTCGCCGATCCCTTAGATTTTGCTTGTGGAAGGTTTGTGGAAGATTTCCACTTTTTTTTGCTAGAATGTATGGTTTTATCTAGAATTCCTCACAACAGATAGAATTCACAGAACACGTTCAAAACCTTTGTTTTCAACAACTTGCTGGTTTTTCGAGATATTTGAAAATGTGATATTTTGAATTAGGAAACCGCCGCTCTGTCCTGTCCTGCCCCGTTAAATACATAGATTTATAAACCTCAACTACAACTATTTAATGTTATGTGTGATTTATTTAACGGGGTGAA
>JAUWGT010000127.1 GCA_030606265.1 Candidatus Stahliibacteriota bacterium
TTGGTTCTTGTCCCGATTTATCCCGCTTCGTATTATAATTCTACAAATAGGATTGCGGGATTTATCAGACAATGCCCGATGAATCGGGCGACTACAAAAGAGTAGGGCATAGAACGTAAGGCGTAGGGAGCAAAGCGTAAAGAGACACGCTGCGCTGAAGACACATCCGCCAACCGCGGATTGAAGACACGCCTCCTCTCATAATAATTCGAGACAGGTCGGCTGTAGACACATTTCATTGCAGACAATAGGGAAATGGCACTGCGTGCGGGACTGGTTGCTTCGCAACGGTTATGGTTCACTAGCGTGAACTGTTCCTCTCGATAGATTCGGGACACTGAATTTTATGGCTGAATCACAGATTAAGGTAAAATTCGTGATGGCACTGCCGTGCGGTCCCTGAATTCCTAACGCTTTAAACGCTAATAACGATCTAAACGTCTTTAATAACTCTATTACTGGTGTTCTCAGATTCCGAATTCGGTGCGAATAGCACCAATGGCATCCATTACCTTTTCTTTCTTGACTACGATATTCAATGCCGATATCGAAGCACTGATCATCTCAATATTTATCTTGCGCTCAGACAGTTGAGCAAATACCTTACCTGCCACACCCGGTGTTGATGACAACATGGAACCATGGACCGTGATCATCGCACAGTTACGATCAACAAGAAGATCCTTGGCGTGGTATTTCCTCTTGAGTTTATCTAAAACCCTACACACGTGTTCAAGGTTTGCTTCGCGGACTGCAAGAGAAATATCCGCGTGTCCTTTACCAAGTGAACTAGTGCAAATCAACTCAATGTTCAACCCTTGTTGGCCTAATGCACTAAAAATATCAGCGGCAACACCAGGGCGATCAGCAACCCGATGCAGTGTGACTTTTGCAACCTGAGGACTTACCGGGCTATTATGAACTTCTCAATGACCTCGTCGTGATTGCTTTGATTACGGACGAGCGCTTTTACCAAATACACACCGTTGCTGATCTCATCAGTGTACTCATCAAACCCGTTCCAGAATATCTGATTATACCCAGCCTGAACAGGCACGTCGCGCAGCGTCTTTATCAACCTGCCGGCTATCGTGAATATCTTGATGTCAACCAAACCCGAACCTGTTAGTGAAAAGGTGAACCAAGCACCTGAATTATCCTCGATTGGATTTGGGTAAATGAGGAAATTATTGATCGAAATACGTCCGTGGAGCTCAGCATTTAGAACAATAGTATCTACTGTCTGATTATAATAATTATCTGATACATAAAAAGTCAGGGTATCGACCGATTCAGGAAGTACAAGATCGACATTAAACTCACCGCTTATGTAAGAGTTCCTATCATACATGAAATAATCTCTTAAGTCGGTCTTGTTCGCGATATCCTGGTTTATGTAAAGATAAAATCCGCGCGTGCCATTGACTGAATTGAGGAGATTAATGCCGCTGCTGTCAGAGACCCGACCCGTCAAGGTAAATTCCTTTTCAACCCAGTCATCATTTGCCAGCTGTTTTGCCCCATCATAAAGACTGATCAGGGGACCGGTATCATCAGTCGACGGTGCAGCGCTGCCATATACCCTTATTGAATCGTAAAACCCGGTCTTGCAAGCCGCAAAACTACTCAATTTTATCACTGGTTTGTGGGTCGTGTCAATGCGCGGTGCGATAATCTGCGCTGTATCACCGCTCCAGAAACCATGGTAGATCTCCTTACCGTCGATCAAGTAACCGAACCCCACCCATGAATTACTACCCCTCTGAACCATCCTATACACCCAGCCACTGATCTTATCTGCCGAGGCGTTATTAAAGATCTCGATATGCGTCGTGTCCCGGACAAATGCCTTGAGATAAAACTGGGCCTGGTCAGTAGTGATCGTCAATTTATCAACCGGTCTCAGCGAGTCAGGTGACGGATTAATGGTCATTTGTTCAGTTGGTTTTCTCATTTTGGTCGCCGGATCACCGATCAACAAATAGTGCAAATACCAGTAGCTATCACGGGCAGCAAGACAGCATTCGCCCATAGTCAAATTTGTGTCTGGATCAGTGAGCAGGCTTGTTAAACGTCGTCCGATAGTCATGTTGGAGCCGGAAGACGTTCCAGCAGTCGCGGCCAAGGTGCCGATAGCACCGTCTTTGATCCTCACGAATTCTTCGCCAATCGCCTCATAATCAGAGTCATTGAAGCGACCTACAGTACACGAGCCAAAATAAAAAAGGAAATTTCGCCGGCCATTGCGGACCTCAGGTATATTCCTGTCATAGAAAAGCCCTTCATGAGCAAGGTCATGCATATTACCGTGGCCAAAATAGATGCCAAAATAAGCGCCCTTGTTCAATTCCCTGATAAACGCTTTTCGTGCTGCTACCTTTTCACCAGCAGGTGGTGGAATAGGCTCATAACTAATCATATAGACCTTAGCAAAATCGTAAAAAGAGTCCGGGACATATGGTATCATACTTTCACACGCGCCACAATGCTCGACCGGTCCTTCCCAATTTGTCGCAAATTCGTCATCGCCAGCCAGAATTATCCTCTTATTCCACATGCCGTCAATATTCTGAGTTTCATAAGCAGTGAGTTTCTCAATAAAATCCCTCACTTCTTTATTCGTGCGCACGGTGATGCGTCCGAGTATCATCGACTCACCCATGCCATCAAAATTAACATACTCACCCTCATATATATAATTATCCGGGATACCAGGGTTACCAGACAGGATCGAACCTCTTTCATACATCGGTATGAAATTCGGCGCGTTTTCTTTACCGAGGTTATTCTTGAAATCATACGTAGCATCGCCAACGAGCAGAACATAGGTAGGGATTGTCGTCCAATTATTCGTGGTATAGTACAAAAAATGTTTTATTGCCAAGGGATCATATTTCCCATAGGAGAAGTCATCGTAAATATCATCAACACTGATGATCCTGGTCAGGTAATCCTGCCTGCGATGATCAGCCAAAGGCATTATTGCATTGCGAAAATTCGGATGGGTGATTATCAAATATTCGCAGCCGGGCGATGGGATCCTCAAGCCACCAGGGTCACAATCCAAGAGAACTGCGGATTTGGCAAACGAAAGCTTTGAGAAGTAAAGGAGCCCGAAAGAATCGACCGCACCGGATAACTGCAATTGATTACTGCCTATCGTGTAATCGCTCAATAGCTTGGGTTTTCTTAGATCAGTGATGTCAAGCAATACAGGATTACTGCCAACGCTTGAACATTCAATTGAATAATCTTGTCCACTCGTGTATAAAGCATGAAAAGGCTCATCCAGAATAGTCTGCCTTTGGTAGCGTAGAGCCGCACTGTTAAAATACGCGGTTAAGCTACTCGTGGTCCCTGATGGTCGGATAATGGTAAAACTCAAAACCGACGAGTCACTGGCGAGCGAGCCGGTTCCGAGAAGATAGTGGGGTGGCAAGCGGTCGCGTGTCGTTAAACCAAGCGTATCATAGAGAAAAATAATGCCATCGAGATCGATCTGATAGATCCACGAACCGTGATTCAAAGTAAAAAGACCGACTTTGACCTCAGCCGAACCAGCGGCATTTGGATGTTTGACATTTATTGAACCGCTGCCGCTTGAACCATCACCCGGAGAAACGTTAAGCCAGTACCAGTTCGTACCCGAGCGCGTTGGATTGCTGATATCTTCTTCAAAATGGACAATCTCGTCAACCAAGGTTTCAAGTGTACTGCCGTTCCATGCTGCATTAACAGATTCCATTCTCTGACCATTAGCGCCGCCAAATGTAAACCAGTAAACATTATCGAGTGCATAACCATTTTCAAACCACGAGTATCCAGTATCAACAACAAAATGGTTGGCTGGATAACCGTAAAACAATAGATAATCCTGCGCGTCAAAACTGTGATCATCCTCACCAGCCACATAGACTGGCACCTCGACGAGTGAATCAGCAAAAGCAGTCTTTACATCCTCTGGCAAAAGCTCAAATGCCGCCGTGTAGATCTTCATGGTCTGGGGATCGAACTGGGCTGGGTCAAGACCAGCATCATCGAGCACATCATGGTCGATCTTGTAAAGCCCTTCTTCGTCAACTATGATCTTAAACCAAACACCGCTTTCAAAAGGATTCTCCATAACCTGCAGAGGTTCACGTAACCAATGTTTGCATTGTGCATAATTGATTATCGTTTGCTTATACATATTTTCAAACCCCTTATCAATAATGGGTTTGCTCTTCGGTACTTCCTTGAACCTGACATGGATCGTAAAATTCTGGACCACCCGTAATTCTCTGGTGGCTGGATTGTACTGCACCGGGTTAACCCGGACACTTACCGTATAAATATCTCTGAAATATCCAGGCTGTGAAATCTCCATGAAATCACGTGGAAAGAAATCATTTCGCTTATAGATATCTGAAAGAACCGGTTTTAGTTCATATAAAGATGGTTCATTTATACCCGGCATGATCACCGGGTCAATCGTTATATCCTTAAAGACTTCTTCACGACCTTTGCTGATCGTTATTTCAAAATCACCATCCTGGGGTAAGCCGATCTTGTACAGAAGCGATGGCAAATCAGGCTCACCCGTTTTATTCAAACGCACACCCTCAGTAAACGCGGTTAGAGAGGAAGTCTCTGACCGGGCAAATTCGGGCTGACCACGGGTGATTCGGTCGAACGTGTACGCAATATCAAACCCCTTCATGCCAAGTTCCTTCACGCTTGAAGCATTGACAACCAATAAGATTAAACACAGGTTAATCATTTATTTTCCTCGCTTCATCGATCAACATAACAGGGATATCATCTTTTACTGGATACGCAAGACTGCACTTGTGACAAATTAATTCTTCATCTTCTGTCTTGTATTCTAATTCGCCTTTGCATTTCGGACAAACAAGAATTTCCAAGAGTTCTTTCTTGAGCATAATACCTCCTAATATATAATTAAGGACAATATTTCCAAAACGAATAGCTCTCTATCGATATTATTCCTCAAAAACTTCTCTGACCTCAACCCCTGGCAGGTAGTCCAATAATCCTCCGACGAGTATCTGCATTTCATAATATGACATATTAGTATATAATTTGATTTTACCAATTCTCTTCTCCGTGTCAAGGGTCATGACGCTGACCACTGTAGTATCGATCTCAAAAGCGATCTGTTCCACCGATATAATTTTTTCGCGCAAGGATATTTCAATATATGGTTCTGAAGCACCGTCAAATTTGATTCTTGCACGCTTGATGTTTTTCTGGTCAAAAAGACGGTCTGCCAGATAGACAGGTACTGTCTTTTTACCATCTAAATAAGCGACTTTTTGAGCAGCTCCCTTGTCTTGTACTACCCGATAGGCGATCAATTGCCGGTTGTTCAACATCTCTGTGACATCTTCCATATTGTATTGTTTAGGAACGCTCAGAATAATATCTTCTTCAGTTTTCTTTAGTCGATAATCGATGTCGAGCAAATCAATGCGCTGCTTCACTGGTTTAGCGTACTCCGTAGATAAACCCAGTACATAGCTGTGCCATTCATGAACCGGCGGTTTTATCGATTTCTTCTTATTAAGATCACCTAGCTGTATCTTCCAGTATACTGAAGAATCCGGCAACCCGGCCCAAATCTCTTCGGGCAGAAAATCACGCTGTGAAATCTTCAACCAACCAGTAATCTCTTTCCATCTACCAGGTGCAAGAAATGGTACATTTGCTTTGAAATTGTACAAATAACCCTGTTCAAAACCGATGTATTCAAACTTGTCAAATTCCAACACACGCTTGATTTGAGTTAGGATATCTGATTCCTCTCCGCGCGCTGACAACTTCCACTTATTGTCTGATTTGCTGTATTGAATATCGCCCATGCCATAATATTCAAAATCTAGAATAATGTTAGCAGAGCGCCACTGACCTATATTGTGCTCGACCCGTCCGATAACACATTCACCTTGTGCTGCAGTGTAAACGGCTTGCGTTTGCAGTTCATAATGATAACTGAAAGATCTTTGCTGGGTGAAGTTGTTGACCCATTCTTCAATATCCGCTTCTGGATCTGGAACATATTTGCTGTAGTGGACACAACTTAGACATATAACAATCAAGAAGAGTGCATTCTTTTGCATTATCTTATTCTAACCAGGACAGCCCAGAAATCAAGGGTATTGTGTGTTGTTTACTATTGACAAACTTCGCATTATGCATATAATCTTTGTCTGTCTTTAGGATTTGGTGTTGATTTGGTGTTACTGTAAAGACTACATAACTCGGTCCTGCACTTCTGCCTGGATAGCTCAGTTGGTAGAGCACATCCTTGGTAAGGATGAGGTCGTGGGTTCAAATCCCGCTCCAGGCTCTTGCAAAGACGGGTTATTAGTTTGGAAATAAATTAGTTTGAAGGTTAACTATTAAATGGTTGAGTGATTCGGCTATTTAGGCAGTTATTGGTTGCTGATTTGTAAGGAGGAATTATATGGGGAAGGAAAAGTTTGAGCGAACGAAGCCGCATGTTAACATCGGAACGATTG
>JAUWGT010000074.1 GCA_030606265.1 Candidatus Stahliibacteriota bacterium
ACCTTGATGTGAAGAAACTCGAAAGTCTCGGTTTCCAGAAGCGGGACGATTTCTATTTACTGATTTCCACACAATCCCTATCTCACCGAATTTGAATTGTATTATTTTATACGACAAAAATGTCAACTTCGTCTATACTCCTGAGAGTTCTAAACTGCCTTCCTTATATTGGGTTTCAATCTCTTTGCAATAGACACGACCGCGTCTTATTATGGTCCAGAAAATCAAAAGCACTGGCCAAAATGCATATTTACGAACATAATCAGCATAATCATGAATATTCTTCAAAAAATACTGTTGAAATTCTTGTTCTGCGATATCATATTGTCTGAATCCTTTATCAAATAAAAATTTATGAGCCTTTTTATGAATCTCAAATATCTGCTTATGAGATACATTGGTAATGATTTGTAATAAAGACTTTTCTGGCCTCGGTGTCATTCCACCATCAACAGTATTACAAGTTGTCAGAGTATATTCATTGTTATACCTTGTAAAAAAATCGCATGTTTTTTTAGCTCCAAGGTGATACAAACATAAATATATGGACTCCTCTTTGTGTTTTAAAACATATACAATCGTATCAGGTATCATCCTTAAATAGAAATCGTCCCGCTTCTGGAAACCGAGACTTTCGAGTTTCTTCACATCAAGGTCTAAATCCTTTATTCTTGTGGCATATCCTTTGCCTGGAATAGACTCAGGCTTTAAGGTTCTTCTAAAACTATAATTAAATGAGCCATAGGTGAATGCGATTATTAGAAGTGGAATAACAACAAATAAAAATATCAAAAATGGAACATTGAACACAATCACAATAATCAAAGTTAGGACAAAAACCAACACTGACCACATCCAGTTCTTCATGCTCTTCATTGTATAGAATCAGAGAAGATTGTCAAGAAAAGTAAATCAGAGGTTTGCCACATCTCCAAATCAGGTGATGATTATTATTGTTCGAGCCTGTCGAGAACTACCTCAATGCGGATTTATAATATTGACATCGAACACACATTTTCTATAATTGCATGAGGCACAAAATGATGAATGCAAGGATTAATCATAAGTCATTATATATAGTATGTGCGGTGGTTGCATTGTTGGCATTATCCGGCTGTACAAAAAAACCTGAAAGCACTCTGGAAGAACCAGGAGATGTTTTTTTCCAAGACGATTTTGAAGACGGCACTTATGATGACTGGTTTGATGCATATGGCCCTCCTGAAGTTATTGACAATACTCAGACTGCACATTCCGGCGCTAAAGCGCTGAGATGTACTGCAGTCTACAATGATGATAATTCATCAACTGCCAGCATTAAATACTGGTTTCATCCTGGTTATGATAAGGTTTATTTTCGCTGGTACTGCAAATTTGATTCGACCTTTGACCAGGGCTGGGGCATGCACTTCTGTTCTCTATACGCGGTCGAAGGCGATAATAAATGGAATCAAATGGGACAGGCTGGTATAAAACCTGATGGCGATGATAGATTCGGTTCTGGTTTTGAGCCCTGGAGTGATTGGGAAACCCTGATTCCTCCTGGCAGGATGCAGTTTTATACGTATTGGCATGAAATGCTTCCAGATAATCAAGGTAATTTTTGGGGAAATGTATTTCATCCTGATACAGTTATCATTCCAGAAAGAGATCGCTGGTATTGTATGGAAATAATGATAAAAGCAAACGATGCAGGGCATGACAATGGTGAAATAGCTGCCTGGATCGATGGCGAGCTTTACATGCACGTTACTGGTTTTAACTGGAGAACAACAAACGAATTAAAGATAAAACGTATTAGTCTGGGAATTTACATCCATAACAATCCAAAAGACAATATCTGCTGGTTTGATGATGTTGTCCTAAGCACCGGATATATCGGCCCGCAAGAATGAATCAGTCTTTCCTTGCTACAAAAATCTGTTCACCCGAATAATAATTATACGGTGATTTATCGAAATCGCCGAACACATTCTCGACTTTGAAGCCATACTTTTCCAAAAGTAATTTTGCTTCGTACCTGAAAAGATACGAAAGTTCAAAAGACCAGATTTCTTCATGAGATTTGCCATTCTTATCCGTCCACTCATAAAACCTGTTTTCTTTCAAAGTTTGATTTGCTAAATCATATTCGTCTTCGCACCGGCGATTAATATAGAGATCATTCTCCTTGTCATAGAACTTATCCAGGTTCAGACTTCGCTTAACCTGAGCAAGGATATCGTGTCGCGGTGCAAAAAGGTCGAGAATAAATAAACCATTATCTTCAAGATGTCTATTCACACGTTCCAGACACGCCCCTTGATCCTGTTTTGTCAGAAGACTCTGAAACGAACGGAAAGCAATATATATCATTGAAAACTTCTTTTTTAGATAAAACTGCTTCATATCACCGTGAACTATTTCAATATTTTCTCTTGTACTTTCATCCAATTTCACAGTTTTCCCCCTGGCGATATTGAGCATTTCCTCAGATATGTCCATTCCAGTAACTTGTATTCCCTCTTGTGCAATTGGTATTAAAACCCGACCTGTACCGCATGCGAGTTCAAGTACCTCCCCCCCGCACTTCTTCGCATACTCTACGTAAAACGGGATATCTTTAACAAAACCCTCCTGTTCATAATCATAAAACCTTGCTATCCTATCAAACACCGCTTCACCCATAAATCACCTCCTCATGGACTCTTTTTATTCTACAGTGATACCGCTCACCCCAAATTTGCTTATCAACATAGCAACATGTTAACATTTTAGCATTCTAACATGTTAGAATGTTCGAATGGGATTAAGTTTCACTATGGATGCCTTTTAGTGACCGATTGACGAATTCAGTAAGTGATTCTATGATACCCTTCAGCTCATTTTCATATTTTATCCAGTAGTTGACTCCGTCATCTTTTGTTTCGTATCGTACAATTTCCAGACTTTTTAGCTTTGATAGATGGTAGCATGTTGTTGTCTTTGAACGATGAATGGACTTGGCTATTTCAGATAACGTTAAAGTCCCTTGTTTCAGCAATAAACTGATAATCGCAAATTTGGCTGGTTCACCCAGTGCTCGTGCGACACGAGATTCTCGATAGAGAATCTCCTTCATTGGCCTCTTCTGTACTATTCTGTTCATTTACATCCCTCCATATTTTTTATACTGATACTTCTGCTCAAAAGCACTCCTCCTTGTCCTAAATCCCCATATCGATATGTATGCATATACATTTATACAATACAGTCGCGATTATATCTTTCGCACCATAAAAAAAACTTTGCCGCTTTCGCGTTTTGGTTTAATCATTTTTTTCAGACTCTCCCAACAACCCAATTCTTTGAAATGTGCTTTCTTAAAGGACTTTCTAATCTCGCTCAATCGATAAGCTCTTTCCTTGTGTACCTCCACTACTCTGCGCCAATAGCGCGCATGTTTAATGAAACCGACTATTCTTAAAGTGACGATGTTTCTTTTAAAAATGGACGGACAGATATGAACCTCAAATAGTCTACCAGTATCTTGTATAACACAAGGAGAATTGTCTTGCCAATTTACAGAAAGACCATAGATCGTATTCATATCAAATATGAATAAACCACCATTTTTCAAAACCCTATTCACCTTACGAAATACAGTATCGAGTTCTCGTTTGGTCAGTAAGTAGTTCATGCTGTCAAACCAGCATGTAACAAGATCAAATTTAGCGCGGATATCTAAATGCTGCATTCCCTGACGCACGAAATTAATCTTAACCCGGGCTTTGAGTGCTCTCTGTCTAGCATACCGAAGCATGTATGGTGAAGCATCAACACCGGTCACATCCATACTTTTTCTTGCCATTGCCACGGCAAACCGACCATCACCACAGCAGAGATCTAAAAGCTTTTTTGGTCGAATGTGAAAACGATTGAACACCTTTGGTAGATACTCAACAAGCCGCTCACTGAAATGATAAGGACCTTTTGTGTACAATTCTGCAAACCCTTTGTATAATATCATACCATCATGCTCCGCACATTAATTCTATTGATTAACCAATAATTGTCAATATCAGTTAGCTGTTGATTTATTGGTCTTCATCCATATAATTAAGTGTGGAGGTATGATGATGAATGAGAGAGTTAAAACACACACCAAAAACATGGTGTTGTTCTTTCTGATTGCACTACTCAGCACTTTCTTGCAAGCTACACCAGTAGTTGTATCCGGTGGACCGGAAAACGATTATGAGGGATGGATTGCGCGTTTAAGTGACAATCGTCTCATGGTCATCTTTGCGAGAAACCCGGACTGGGCGTCAGGTGATTTGTATGTGACATTTTCTACAGACGACGGTGCATCCTGGGATTCTGTTGTGGCTATTATTGAAGAAAATGGTGATCAGGCAACCCTGAGCTATGTCCAATCACCCGGAGATACCCTAAGACTCTGGTATGCATCTAATGAAGATGGACAATACGGGATCTATACTGCCTGGTCAATTGATGGCCTTATGTGGTCACGCGAAGGTCGAATTAGCTTAGGTTGGAGTATATCTGATATGTATTATGATCCCACCGTTGTACTGGAAGGCGACAGTTCATTGACAATGAGTTATCGCGGTCCGGGTGGAGCATATATCGCTCACCGTACCTATAGTGGTGACTGGGATACTCTAAAAACGATGGTTGGCGCTGGAGGGTATCGACCTCGGGTTATGAAACATACAAACGGTACATACCTCTATGTCTACCATCGTAATACAGGCGGCGGATATGAAGTTTTCTCAAAAACATCAACAGATCGCGTTACCTGGAGTGATGAAGTACAATTGACTTTCCAGGGTAATTCTCATGACCCATTTCCTAATCAGACACCTGACAATGCTTATTTAGTATACTATGCTACTTATATTTCTCCCGCATATAATCTCTACCGTCGCAAATCATACAATACAACGGAATGGGAAACCGAGGAGCAAATCACCGCAGATGCCTCGAACAACACACAACCCCATTTCTTCATTGAAGCCGATGAAGTCTATTTGCTCTGGGCACACGCAGTTTCATCCCCGTATGACCATGATGTTTATTTTGAACGCTCTAATTACTTCGGTGTCCAGGATACAGATATCGAATCGACGCTACACTCACCCGTCTCCATAGAGATCTACCCTAATCCAAGTGTGCAAAAAATCAATATCTTGTTAACTTCAAGACAAATAGAAGAAATAGAAATATCACTTTATGATGCACAGGGACAAATGGTTGGGCAGCCGATTCAAAAAGTAATAAACGAAATTTGCTCATTTCACATTAATGCTGCACATCTATCCAATGGAACATATTTCGTGAAAGTAGATTATACGAAAGGAGCGTGTTTCAAGAAATTTATTGTGGTGAGATAATTTTTGCTTTCGCTAATACTCTTTTTGAAAATATAGGTTCAATAAATTGAACAACTACATTCTTTTTTCACAGACCATAATATTCTTTTTAATCTCAAACTCCACAGGCAGGAACTTCTCCACAACCCAGCTATTCGTTTCTGCGTGTTTCGTCAAAGTTGGGATGCATATTCTCGATGGTGCACTTGTCTTAACAGTCGCTAATGCCATATAAGGGATTATCTGATCGACCATCCAACTATCAATAACTGCATTAGATTCAAGGACGTGCTTTAAGTGACGTGCCGCATCGCGACCAACATCTTCAGCTTTCTTCCTGAGCTCGCCGAGTGCGCTTGCGCCCAAACGGCAAGTATTATCACAATAGGCAATTGCAGTAACAAAACAACCCGGAGAACGAGAACGGACATAAGAAGTCTTGAACCTAGCGTCAGGGATGATTTCTTTAAAACCCTTTGTCATCCGTTCTGCAACCTTAGTATCCTTCAAGTGGTTGCTGGCAACTGAGAAAACTTCAATCTTGTTCATTTCTCCACGATCGGTAATATCTATACTGGTTAGTTGAGCAGGCATAACACTAACTGCAATTTCACCACCTCCACTCGGATAAAACCCATGTTTATTAATGTATACTGAAACCACAACATTCATTAGTCTTAAGAAGTGACAAAAAACCTCTTGAAAATAGATTATTGACGGACTAAATGGAACTGCAGTACCACCTTTAATCACGAAATGGTACGGTGATTCACCAAACGTAGCTATCGGCAAAAGGGTCTGCATAACGAGCGTAACTGAACCAGCAGTGTGTGTGTCTATTGTGAAGGAACCTCCGTGCGCATGCTCTGGGCAGAAAGTAATGTCCAGAGATTGGATCTTCAGCCCTTGGACCGAGGCCCTGCATATCTTAGCAACTCCAGCAATTGCTTCAAGGTGTTGTGGTCTTAGCCCAGGATTTTTCCTTCCTTTTCGAATATTAAAAATATGAATCGATTTCTTGGTTATAACTGATAAAGCAATGGCGGTTCGGATTATTTGACCACCACCTTCAAAATAATTACCATCGATTTCAATCATTTTTTACCCTCACCCATTCTTTGATGAGGTTAGACCTATTATCCCTGAATATTCAACTAAATTCTTAAATAACATGGCAAAACATACGGTTTATCGATAGAATTTCGAAAGACGTCGATCTTTCAATTTACGATCACTAGTTTGACATTTTGGACAGTAATAAGTATCTGAATTGCTGAAGCTAACATATTGAATTGGCTCTTCACAGCGCGGACATAGCTTGCCTTTTTTGTTATGTATCTGCAAAAATGTTCTTTTTTCAGATATCCCCTTTTCTCGTATAATCGCAATAGCACCTTCTAAAACATTTCGTATGGCACTGTATAATTTCTTTATCTCATCATCACTTAGTTTTGTACTGATCTTAAAAGGTGATAAACGTGCTAACCACAGAATCTCATCTGTATAAGCATTACCAAGACCGCAGATTTTTGTCTGGTCACGCAGAAGAGATTTCAGCTGACGCGCCTTTAAATTCAAAATGTTAGACAATTTGCTTACTGTGAAGTCATTATCAAATGGGTCAGAACCTAACCTTTCAATCTGCTTTAAGGTTACTTGGTTTGGTAGTATGTACATTGACATCCTCTTCTTGTGACCGATTTCGCTGAATTCGAGTCTTGAGTGATCTGTAAATTCCAAGACAGCAGCCGCAGATCTCTTGATCTTTGCTCCTGGCAATAGAAACTTTAGGGAACCACGTAACATCAAATGTATTATCAAACACAGGAAATCGAGTTCAAGAATCAAGTATTTTCCCTGTCTTTGGATGTGTCTGACTGTATGTCCAGCGAGATCGCCCTGAAAAAAGTTTTTCAGAACGTATGGTTTGAGCACAACGAAATTCAGAATTACCTTATCTTTGATCTGTGAATCGAGTATTTCTTTTAAGACCTCAAGCTCAGGCAATTCTGGCATAAGGAATTATATAAAAAATATCTTGAAAATCAAGTTCCTACTTCTGTAGGTTGATAGGCTGACTATGTCGAAATCTGTAGAAGTAGAGCCTTTACAGGGTGACCGAGAATGCCGAAATCTCTTGGAGTAGAGCCTTTAGGCTCGTTATAAGCGGATAAAAACTCCTGAAATTTCATCTATTTTCTAACGCAGACCAAGGTCTGCTACTCCATCTTTTGAGTTCTCGGTCAGTCTGTTTAGGCTCACCCCCGTTAAATGAGTGCAACGAGTCCCCTCGTTGCATAGAATGTCAGGAGACATTGCACTCCCAAAACACGGGCGTAAACGCCCTACTCCTAATTCTCGGTCAGCCTGTTGAAATTTGACCCCAATTCTTTATTGATTCATCCAGTTACTTTCTTAAGTTCTTCGATTGCTTCTTTTTCTTTAGCGCGTATTTTACGTACAATCTTCACCGCTTCCTTCATATCGCGGCCGAAACTTTTGACAGCTTCTTCTCTTAAAGCCGAATCTTCTGAAGCCAAGGACGGAAAATGACCATACCCCTGTCTACCCCATGGTGTAGTATTTGGATGAATAATTAATAAATTATCAAAAAGACACTCAACTCCCCGGTAAAGCTGTGCTGCACGTTCAATATGCCGCCGATTGTCTCCATTGAATTTACTAGCTACGTAAAGCAAATAATCTGCTATATCATGGCGTTTACTATCTTCACAACCCGCTTCATGACAAGCACCCCAAGCGCCTATTATTTTCAAAGCATCAATATCAAGGTTTGAGTAGTCTCGCTCTCTATCCAAGTAATCTATTAATTCCTCATAAGCCTCAAACCCGCATCTAAAAGTGCCGTCTCTAAATTTGTCCTTAACCGCAGGGAAAGTCACTTCTTTTTTATACATTGTTTCAATCGATTGTTTAAAAGACTGCAAAATCGCTTCTTTGAAGTTGATTTCACGCTCTTTATCCCCAAGGACAAAGATTGAACCATAAAGCCATGGTTGTTCATCTTTCCCTTTTTCCCAACCTTGTTTGAATTTATCAATTGAGTACTCATAATAAGCACCTTTGTAAGCGTGAAGATATAGCTTTTCGTCATCATACCCAACAATAAGAACAAACCATGGATAATGAATCTCAGGTGGGTCCCAGGTAGTAATAACGGGTTTTCTTTTGTTTATTGATTCCTTTATAAGTTTCCAGGCTTGCTGCCATTCCATATCTTTTTCGTGTATATAAGAATAACCCATGATATTAGATACCTCGCAGGCAGTAGTAAAGTCCGGAAATAAAGTCCAATCATGTGCACCACCATCCTTTTCTGCATTGAAAGTGAACATAAATAGTTGTTTCCAAAAACCTTCCAAAACTATTGGTGATACATCATCGCCCTGTGCATTGAAACACGATGCTAAGCATGAAAACATCCCTGTTATTCTAAAATTATTTTTTGGAACATCCTTTAATATCACGCTCCCTCCTTTTTAATAATTGAAAATACTCATCGATACAAGAAAGCTTATTTGCAATTTTGATTATGTCAATAGGGTATTACAGAATCCTTTAGTCACTGCCGATATTTGCAAGTAAAAATCACCGCGATTCTCTCACTGATTCGACTTAGGCGAATTTAGGCATTTATGAATCTCACTTCGCTTTTCTCAATATCTACTGTTATTGTGCAGCCTTTTTTGAATTCACCGGCCATGATGCTTTTGTGTATCCTGATACTTCACTTTCCGGTATATTGCTGCCCTGTAAATCGATCTGGTATGCTATAAACCCTATTGAAGAAGTGTCTCTTATGTATATTATAAATATTGGCCGCTAAATATCAATAAAGTGATCTTTATCAAAAAATCAATCTTGCTAAGATTAGGGAGAAGTACTTGACAACAAAAGTATTGGGAGTATAATTTTCTGTAAAGAAATCCGCAAAAATTGAAAAAGGGAGGAGTAATGAATAAAACATCAACCTTGATACTTTGTTTGGTTTTAATATCAATTCTTTTTGCCGGACCAACAAAAAATGCAATTTCAAAACAGTCGTATGATCCTGACTCACGCATTAATACAAAAGCATCTACAGGACCAGTGCATGTTGATGATGGTCGTGCCCTCGGCGATATTCTTTTAGCTATTGACCTTGCATCAATTGGTATGCCTGGCGATGGTTATGATAATGCCGGATTGACCTGGGATGGAACATACCTATATCTCGTAAACATGTATGACAATAATATGTATGTAATCGACCCGATGAGTCCTATGATTGTAAATAATTTGCCACTACCTCCTTCATCCTGGGGACTTGGTCATGAACAAAATCCTTGGGTAACCGAAAATATTACACACTACTGCTATGAAATTGGTGGCTCTGGTAGTTTTTATTGCCTTCAGGGTGGTGCATTTGGGATGGCTGATGTGAGTGAAAATTGGCAAGACGGAGAACTCTGGATTCTTGCAGTTGGCGGTTCGAACAAAGCATATAAATTTACTGTGCCTGCTGGTACTTGCACAGATTCAATTGGTGATCCCACCTGGACATCAACTTCCCAACGCGGTTTGACTTATGATCCATTCAATAATAAGTTCTGGGTCGGCGGTTGGAACAGTAATATGGTTTGGGAAATTAATACTGACGGAACTCCTACTGGCAGACAATTCTCTTTCAATAATGTTGCCGGTCTTGCCTATGATTGGCAGTCCACTCTTCATCCAAGACCGGTTTTATGGGTAGCTACAAATGAAGCATCCAATTATATCTATATGGTTGATCCTGACAATCCACAACCTGCAACAACCCTTTTATGGGACTTTGAGGATGGTCTTCAGGGCTGGACACATACTAATGGTCAGTCATTCCCGGCAGCATGGGGTGTTGAAGCATCGGATTATCAACCAGCCTGGCAGATACCATCATCTGGTGATTCATCAATGTGGATTGACTCTGATTCTGCTGGTTCTGGAACCTGGGTACAGGATACTATGTTATCTCCAGTCCTTGTTCCTGATGCTACTACTGAGTGGCTAAAATATGGCTTTACTTATAACGACGAGGGAATATCTAACTGGGTTATAGTTGGTATTAAGTATTATGACGGTTCAAGTTGGACTGCAGTAGCATTGAAAACTTATACTGCGGATACTATTTCAGAATGCGATTCTGTTGACGTTTCTGCGTATAATGGCTATAATCTTATTCAAATCTACTTCTATTATGATGATAATAACACCTGGGCATGGTATGCAGCATTTGACAATGTGATGATTAATGGAGATACCACAGGAATTGCTGAAGTACCAAAAAGTGACGAGCCACTTGTATTCGGCTTTGCACCAGATATGCCAACCCTAACAAAACATCCAGTAATCTCCTACACAACAACTACACAAGGAAAGATATGCCTCAAGGTCTATGATAACACTGGTCGATTAATCAGAACACTGGTTGACAATGTAATAGAACCCGCAGGCGTAAAGACTGTTTTTTGGAATGGTAAGGATAACAAGTTTCGCTATGTTGCCAACGGTATCTATTTTCTCAAGCTTGATGTTGAAAAAAAGAGTGCAACGCATAAATTGATACTTATCAAATAAATCCTCTTGCTAATCCTGACATTTATTGCGAGTTTTAATTTTTGAGTTCAATTGACGAAGATGTTAGCCTGATAAATCAGGCAACTACAAATGATGAACCAGGGAGCCTGATAAATCAGGCAACTACAATTTTTAAAAGGGATAATTTGTCGATAGGAACAACGGTCTTATCGCAGACCAAGCTCTGCTACTCCAATTTGTAGGTTTATTGAAAAACTACCTCTCCCTTTTCTATATCTACTTTTATTGTGCTGTCTTTTTTGAATTCACCGGCAATTATGCTTTTGGAAAGTGGGTTTTCAACAAATTTCTGGATTGCACGGCGCAAAGGTCTTGCTCCATACATCGGGTCAAACCCTTCGTGAGCCAGGAAATCCTTTACAGTATCTGAAAATTTGATATTATAACCGAATTCACAGATGTTCTTTTCAACTTTCTTGAGCTCTCGTTCAACAATCCCCTTTATTTCTTCGAATTCCAGCGGCTTAAAAACAATGATTTCGTCGACACGGTTCAAGAATTCAGGTTTAACACTCCTCTGCAATATTTCATACATTTCCTTCTTGCTTTTTTCATAGTCGAATTTGCCGCTTTTGAGATCATCTGTTATAACCTCGCTGCCGAGGTTTGAAGTCATGATAATAATCGTGTTCTTGAAATCTACAGTCCTACCCTGTCCATCAGTTAACCTACCGTCATCAAGAAGCTGCAATAAAATATTGAACACATCCGGGTGTGCCTTTTCAAACTCATCGAGGAGTATTACGCGGTAAGGTCTACGGCGTATTGCCTCGGTTAACTGACCACCTTCTTCATAACCCACATAACCTGGTGGTGCACCGATCA